>JAUNTR010000011.1:0-12886 GCA_030538575.1 Cruoricaptor ignavus
AGTTTTCGCAGAACCGAGCGAAAATTATTTCTCAAATCATTGGCTTTCTGCTATTATCGTTAATGAAAAGGAGGCTGGTTTTAATCGGGAAGATTTACGTTTGGCTTTGGAAAAAGAGAATATAGAATCTCGTCCGCTCTGGAAACCCATGCACTTGCAACCCGTTTTTGCCGATGCACCTTATTACGGAGAAACCGTTGCGGAAGAGCTGTTTAATAACGGATTGTGCTTGCCTTCGGGTTCTAACCTAACTGATGAAGATAGAGAACGAATAAAAAATAGAATACAAAATTTAACATCTAATCTTAATAAATAATGAAAATAAAAGAAACACCACTCAAAGATTGTTACATTATCGAGCCTACGATTTTCGAGGACGAACGTGGTTATTTTTATGAAAAATTCAATGAGAAAAAGTTCGAGGAACTTACCAATTTGAAAGCACATTTCGTTCAGGATAACATTTCAAAATCGTCTTATGGTGTTTTGCGTGGCATTCATTTACAAAAAGGAGAACACGCCCAAGCCAAATTGGTTTCTTGTTTGGAAGGCAAAGTTTGGGATGTTGCAGTAGATTTGCGTCCCAATTCCCCAACATTCGGGAAATGGTTTGGCGTAGAGCTTTCAGCGGAAAATAAATTACAATTTTATGTTCCGAGAGGTTTTGGACACGGTTTTTCTGTTTTAACAGAAAATGCTATCTTTGCCTACAAATGTGATAATTTTTACAATAAAGAATCCGAAGGTGGTGTTCTTTGGAATGATAAAGATTTAGATATCGATTGGAAATTACCGCATAACGATATTATTTTATCCGAAAAAGATAAAGTACAGCCCACTTTTGTAGAACATAATTTTTAAAAACACACATAAATAATGAAAAATATAATCATCACAGGAGGTGCAGGCTTCATCGGTTCTCATGTAGTGAGGGAATTTGTGAAAAATCTTCCCAATACCAAAATCATCAATCTTGATGCACTGACTTACGCTGGAAATCTGGAAAATTTAAAGGATATTGAAAACGAACCCAACTATGTTTTCGAGAAAGCCGATATCACAAAACCGGAAGAACTAAAAGTCATTTTTAAGAAATATAATCCCGATGCCATCGTGCATTTGGCAGCGGAATCTCATGTGGATAGAAGCATTACAGATCCGAATGCTTTCATTAATACCAATGTTATTGGAACTGCAAATCTCCTGAATTTGGCGAGAGAATTTTGGACTTTGAATCCCGACCATACGCATGGTAATTTCTCGAACGAAAAAAGAACCAATCTTTTTTATCACGTTTCCACAGATGAAGTTTACGGAGCGTTGGGCGAGACAGGATTTTTTACCGAAGAAACGGCTTACGACCCAAAATCGCCTTATTCTGCAAGTAAAGCAGCGAGCGACCATTTGGTAAGAGCTTACGGAAACACTTACGGAATGCCGTTCATCGTTTCCAATTGTTCTAATAATTATGGACCAAATCATTTTCCTGAAAAACTGATTCCGCTTTGTATTCATAATATTTTGAATGAAAAGCCATTGCCAATTTATGGAGATGGAAAATACACCCGCGATTGGCTTTATGTGATAGACCATGCCAAAGCGATTTTCCAAATTTTCCACGAAGCGAAAACGGGGGAAACCTACAATATCGGTGGCTGGAACGAATGGCAAAACATCAACCTTGTGAAGGAACTCATAAAGCAAGTGGACGAAAAAATAGGTAATCCTGTTGGCTATTCCGAGAAACTCATCACGTTCGTGAAAGACAGACCCGGACACGACAAACGCTACGCCATTGACGCTACAAAACTCAACGAAGATTTGGGCTGGAAACCATCCGTAACTTTTGAAGAAGGACTTTCTAAAACCATAGATTGGTTCCTCGAAAATAAAGAATGGCTGGAAAATGTAACGAGTGGCGATTATAAGAGGTATTACGAGAAGCAGTATCAATAATTTTTTAGTAGTTTAGTGGTTTTGGGATGTAGTTTTTAAGATAGAATCTTTTTAATTTTAATAAATATTTTTTATAGTGGCATTAATTAAATATCACAAAGACTTAAAGGTTTATCAGGATTCTTTTTCAGCAGCAATGTTCATTTTTGAATTAACTAAAGGTTTTCCTATTGAAGAACGTTATTCACTTACCGATCAAATTCGGAGGTCGTCGCGTTCGGTTTGTGGTAATATTTCCGAAGGATGGAGAAAAAGAATTTATCCAAAGTTATTTATCAATAGATTGATTGATGCTGATGGAGAAGCAACTGAGACACAAAATTGGCTTGATTTCGCTCTTGCTTGTCAGTACATAAAAGAGGAAGATTATAAAAAACTGTATGAAAAATACAATGAGATTTTATCAATGCTGACTTCAATGATAATCAATTCCGATAAATGGACTTTTCCAACAAAAAAATAGTAAACACTTAAAATACTCAATAATCACAACCATTAAAGTATTCAAAAATCCAACTACTCAAAAAACTTAACAACTAAACCACAAAACCACCAAACCAACTAAACCACTTAAAAATTAAACCACTAAAAAAATGCTATCCATCATAAGTCCCGTTTACAGAGCCGAGAAGATTTTGGAAACTTTGGTTTCTGAAATAGAAGTTGTAATGAAAAACATCGGCGAAGATTTCGAAATTATTTTGGTTGATGACCGCAGTCCCGATAATTCTTGGGCTAAAATGAAGGAACTCGAAAAGAAATTTGAAAATCTGAAAGTTTTCCGATTGAGTAGAAATTTCGGGCAACACGCTACCATTATGGCAGGACTTAGCAAAGCCAAAGGTGACTGGATTGTGGTGATGGATTGTGATATGCAGGACCAACCGAAAGAAATCCTAAAACTTTACGAAAAAACCAAAGAAGGTTACGACATTGTTTTGGCAAAAAGAGAACAACGCCAAGACTCTTTTTTGAAGAAAATGAGTTCCAAATATTTTTACAAAGTATTCAATTATTTGGCGGGAATAGAAATCAATCGGGAAGTGGCAAACTTTGGAATTTATCATAAAAAAGTGATAAAATCTGTGCTGGAAATCCAAGACAATATTAAGTTTTTTCCGCTATTTGTAAATTGGGTTGGTTATAAAAGCACCGCAATTCCAATAGAACACGCCTCGCGAGAGGAAGGTTCATCATCGTACAGTTTTTCTAAATTGCTGAGTTTGGCATTTAATGTCATTATCTCTTTTTCAGATAAACCTTTGCGTTTATTTGTGGGATTTGGCGGAATTATTTCAGTGTTTTCTGTTTTGGTTGGTATTTATTATTTGGTGCAATATTTCCTTGGCAATATCAAAGAAGCAGGATACAGTTCCATTATTTTATCCATTTGGTTTTTGTCGGGTGTTATCATCAGTTGTGTTGGGGTATTGGGTGTATATCTCGGAAAAATGTTTAACCAAACCAAAAACCGTCCGGTTTTTATCATAGATGAAGAAGATGAACATTAAAGCATTAGATTGGGATTCCGAATTTTTCGGGTTGAAGGTTGGCGAATTAATCATTAATTCTAATGAGGGAATTTTTGAGGTGTCGGAGAATTACGATGTCATCTATACCAAACAAAACGAAGATTTTTATTTTGAAATTGTAGATTATTCCAGGTCGTTTCAGGAAACAAAAATTATTTTCATTAAAACTATTTCTGAAAAAAATATCTTTAATGAAAGTGAAATAAAAGATTACGATGAACTACCTTTGCCGAATGAAGTTTTTTATGAAGTAGGCTATGTTAGCGGAAACCACAGTCGGTTTTTGTTGGATGAGAAATTTGGTGAAGAAAAATTCCGTTCGCTTTATCGAATGTGGGTAGATAATAGTATGAATAAAAAATTTGCCAAGAAAATTTTCTATACTGAGGAAGAAGGTTTGGTTACCGGATTTGTAACGTATCAGGAATATGATGGGGTTGGAAAAATTGGGCTTATCGCAACATTGCCGTCACATCAAGGGAAAGGTTTAGGAAAAAAAATTTTGTGGAACGTGGAGAATTACTGCTTAGAAAATGGGATTGAAATTTTGGAAATTCCTACGCAAAAAGAAAACACACAAGCCTGTGGCTTTTACAAATTTTGTGGTTACAGAATAAAAGAAGAACAAATTATAAAACACTATTGGAGGAAATGATACCATTCAATAAACCTTACCTTACGGGGAACGAAACCAAATACATAGAACAAGCAGTGGCTTCGGGGAAAATTTCCGGAAATGGAATGTTTACCCAAAAATGCCAAACTTTTTTTGAGGAAAAATACGGCTTCAAAAAAACGCTACTCACCACTTCCTGCACCGATGCTTTGGAAATGTGTGCGATTTTGGCAGGAATAAAATCGGGCGATGAAGTCATTATCCCAAGTTATACTTTTGTTTCCTCGGCTTTGGCGTTTGTGAGAGAGGGTGCTAAAATCGTGTTTTCAGACTCATATTCGGATAATCCAAATGCTAATGGGGGGGGGTATATTGATGAATTGATAACATCTAAAACAAAGGCTATTGTCGTGGTGCATTATGCAGGCGTGTCTTGTGATATGGAAAATATTATGAGAATTGCCGAGAAGCACAATCTTATCGTTATAGAAGATGCGGCACAAGCCATTGATAGTTATTATACGTTCTCCGATGGTACTCGCAAAGCCTTGGGAAGTATCGGGCATTTGGGAGCGTTTTCTTTCCACGAAACCAAAAATATCATTTCCGGAGAAGGTGGAATGCTTACCATAAATGATGAAAAATACATTGATAGAGCCGAAATTATTTGGGAAAAAGGAACAAACCGTTCGCAATTTTTCCGTGGCGAAATTAATAAATATGGCTGGGTTGATACTGGTTCTTCGTTTTTACCGAGCGAGATTATTTCTGCTTTTCTTTGGGCACAGTTGGAGAATTTAGAAGATATTCAACAAAAAAGAATTGATATTTGGAACCGATATTATGATGGTTTGAAGGATAATGAAAACTTCCAACTTCCCACGATTCCGAGTTATGCCACCAACAATGCCCATATGTTTTATTTGGTTTGTAAATCTCTGGAAGATAGAACTAAACTGATAGCACACCTGAAAGAAAATGGTATTTTGGCAGTTTTTCATTATTTATCTTTACATAAAAGCGACTTTTACCAAGATAAACACGATGGCAGAGAACTCCCGAACAGCGACCACTTTACAGAGTGTTTGGTGCGTTTGCCGTTGTATTACGAACTTGCAGAAACTGAGCAAGAGAGAATTATAAATGTAATCAATAGTTTGGAGTTATGAGAGGAGGAATGAATGATAAAATTTTGCAACTTTTGGTATTGTTGTTTGCTGTTTTTTTATTAGCAAGTTACACCTTTTCGGGAGGTGGTTTTTTGGTGGATAGTATTGGCTTTCACTTCTATACACCTTTGGAAAAACAGTTTGCTGACCCTAATATTCATTCCAGACCATTGGCTGGTTTTCTTAAAACATGGCTCAGTTATTTTTCTTACAATAGATATGTTTTAATTGCGATTTTCTCAATTGTGAATTTACTTACCTATTTCATATTTTACATAGTATTAGTTAAAACAGGCATTGCGAAAACCCAGTCTTTGCTTATTACATTACTGTCGTTTATTTTTGTGTATTCTACTTCCACTATGTTTTCACCAGTTATGGTGGTTTCCAGCGTTCCTATTGCGATACTTTTTGTAGCGATTTATTTCATTCATAAAAATAAAAATTGGGCTTATTTCGTAGCTGGAATTTTACTTTTCATTACAACATTAATTTATGAAATCAATTTGTTTCTGCTACCTGTATTAATGTTTTTATTTTTTCAAAAAAATAGTTTTAAGGATTTGATTTACAGAGGTGTATTTGTTTTGATAATGCCTGTGATACTAATGTTTTTATTCAAAAATTATTTGGCATATTTCATTTTTGATGGTTATGGAGCATACACCGATAATAAAACCGTTATAAGTATAAAGAATATTTTGGATGCTTTTGTTTCCATATTCAAAACTTACTGTTTAGATACGATTTTTATTCTGAAAAGAGGAATTTCTAATATTTCTCATTTCAACGGTTCTGATTGTATTTTGGGATTATTAATGGTGGTAATATCTGTGTTAGTTTACAAGATTCCTAATCATAAGTTTTTAAAAATCACAATCACTCAGATATTATTATTCATAATTTTATTTATTTTATCTCACGGTATTTTCTTTGTTTCAACATATAAAGCTAATGCTTATGACTTTGAAAACAGAGTTTTAGGTTTACCAAGATTTTCTTGGGCATTATTGATGTTTGCTTTTTTTTCATTATTAATTAAAAGTAAATTTGGTAATATTTTCAAATTAATATTTTCAGTGCTTATTTTAAGTTTTGGTTTAACGCTTATTTCCCAAAAAAATGCTTGGCTTTATGCGGATACTTTTAACGAAAAACTTGTAAAATCATTTATTAACATTTATCCTAAAAATCCTTTATCGAATCGTTTCTTCATTCAGTACGATAAATCTAAGGTGAATAATTATTTAGTGAATGATGAGCCTTTGCCAGCGGTAGATTATGAGTTTTCTGGTTTGTTAAAATTTTATAAATTTACCGATTATAATAAGATAAAGGTTACTAAGTACCAACCAAAAGATTATAATATAGATTATCTTTTTGGAAGAAAACTAAATAAAAGATTCAAATCAGAAATTAAGTTGAAAGAAAGTTATCCAAATGAAAAAAAGGTCATAGAATTTCCCTTTTATCTTTATAATTATAATGAAAATAAGTTATTTTTAATTAATGATGAATCGGATTACAATAAAATTATAAAACAATGAAAGGCATTATCCTTGCCGGAGGTTCCGGAACCAGACTTTATCCGCTCACGATTGCTGTAAGTAAGCAACTGATGCCGGTGTACGACAAACCAATGATTTATTATCCGCTATCCATTTTGTTGTTGGCCGGAATAAAAGAAATCTTAATTATTACCACGCCTCACGATCAGGAAGCGTTCCAAAAACTATTGGGCGACGGTTCGCAAATCGGTTGCAAATTCGAGTATAAAGTTCAGCCTTCTCCCGATGGTTTGGCACAGGCTTTTATTTTGGGTGAAGAATTTATCGGAGACGATTCCGTAGCGTTGGTTTTGGGCGATAATATTTTCTATGGCACAGGACTTCCTCAACTCTTGGAAAGCAAAACCGATGTAAAAGGCGGTTGTGTTTTCGCTTATCAAGTTTCCGACCCTGAAAGATATGGTGTTGTAGAATTTGATGCTGATTTCAAAGCACTTTCTATTGAAGAAAAACCGACAGAACCAAAATCTAATTACGCCGTTCCAGGATTGTATTTTTACGACAATTCTGTAGTGGAATACGCAAAAAATCTAAAGCCGTCGCCAAGAGGAGAATTGGAAATCACGGACATTAATAAAATTTATTTAGAGAAAGGGAATTTAGAAGTTGGTGTGATGAGTAGAGGAACCGCTTGGTTGGACACTGGGACTTTCGACTCTCTACACGAAGCATCAGAATTTGTAAAAGTTCTCGAAAAAAGACAAGGTTTCAAAATTTCTTGTATTGAGGAAATAGCTTACGTTAAAGGTTTTATCAATGAAGAGCAACTTTTGTTGGCAGCCAAAAAATACGGGAAAAGTGGCTATGGAGCTTATCTAAAAGCTCTTTTGAAATAAAACCTTCAAGGTTTTCAATCATTTCTCATTAGGAGTTTGTAAATTTTCAAAACCTTGAAGGTTTGTTTAAAATTATCTCTGCAATTTTTCGCCGTAGGACAAATCGCCCGCATCGCCTAAGCCAGGCGAAATATAACCTTTTGAAGTCAGATTTCCATCTACTGCACCAACCCAAATCTTTGCGTTGGGAAATGCGTTTTGTATAGTGTGTACACCTTCGTTAGACGCTATTGCAGCTACAATGTGCAATTGGGTTGGCGTGCCGTGGTTTAGCAAATCCTTCAAGGCTTCTATTAAACTGGCTCCCGTTGCCAACATTGGGTCAGCCACAATTAGCGGTCTGCCATCTATATTCGGGCAAGTAAGATAATCCTGTTTTATGGAGAAATAATCGTTGGCATCGTGCTTTCTATATGCCGCTACGAAACCACAATCAGCTTTATCAAAATAATTAAGAATACCTTGGAACAAAGGAACACCAGCTCTTAGGATTGTTGTAATTACAGGTTGTACAGCAATTTCTTTTGCAGTAATTTTATCCAAAGGCGTTGTGATTTCCACGTCTTTTTGTTCTAAGCCTTTACTGATTTCAAAGGCAGCGATTTCGCCGATACGTTCCATATTTCTACGGAATTTCATACGGTCGTTTTGCACATCTACGTTACGCAGGTCATTAATCCAAGAATTGATTAAAGAAAATTGTTCGGAAAGTATCGTTAGCATTTTTTTATTTTAATATTAAGATGTTTGAGGGAAACAAAAAGGCTAATGGCTTTTAGCCTATTACTTACGGCTTTTAATTTTACTTCTGTCGGAAATAGACTTCTATCGGGACACCTGTAAAGCCGAATTCTTTTCTTAGTTGGTTTTCGGTAAATCTTTTGTAAGGCTCTTTCACATACTGTGGCAGGTTGCAGAAAAATACAAACTGAGGACTTGGCGTAGGCAATTGCACGCAATATTTTATCTTGATGTATTTTCCTTTTAGTGCAGGTGGAGGTGTATTTTCAAAAATTGGAAGCATTACCTCGTTTAGTTTAGAGGTTTTTATTTTTTTCTTGCGGTCTTCATACACTTCCATTGCGGTTTCTACGGCTTTCAAAATCCTTTGCTTTGTAAGGGCGGAAACAAATAAAATCGGAATATCTTGGAACTGACCAATTTTATTTTTAATAGATTTCTCGAAATCTCGCATTGTGTTGGTTTCTTTTTCCACCAAATCCCATTTATTTACAAGGATTACGATGCCTTTTCTGTTTTTCTGTGCAATGCCAAAAATATTCATATCCTGCGATTCCCAGCCTTGTGTGGCATCTACCATAATAATCACAACATCAGAATGTTCTATCGCTCGAACCGAACGCATTACGGAGTAGAATTCCAAATCTTCTTTCACTTTTGCCTTTCGCCTCATTCCTGCGGTATCTACCAAAACGAACTCGTGTCCAAATTTGTTGTAAAGCGTTTCTATGGAATCTCTGGTTGTTCCTGCAATATCGGTTACAATATTTCTATCCACGTCCAAAAGTGCATTGGTAAGTGTGGATTTTCCTACGTTGGGTCTTCCTGCAATGGTAATTCTCGGTAAACCATCAAAAGGGTCTTTGTATTCCGTTGTTGGGAAATCGCTAACGATGTCGTCTAAAAGCTCGCCCGTTCCCGAACCTGTGGCGGAAGAAAGGGTGTAATATTTTTCTATTCCTAATTGATAAAATTCTGTTGCGGCAAGTTCTTCTTTTGCAGAATCTACTTTGTTCACAACGATGTAAACGGGCTTGTTGGAGCGGCGAAGCATCTCAAAAATTTCCGAATCGGTATCGGTAAGTCCTTCTTCTACATTTAGCATAAAGATGATAGATGTCGCTTCATCCACCGCTAATTCTACTTGTTTGCTAATCTCGTCTTGGAAAATATCTTCCGTATTTACCTCGTAACCTCCCGTATCTATTACGGTAAATTCCACGCCATTCCAGTCAGATTTTCCATAATGGCGATCTCTGGTAACTCCCGCAGTGGAATCTACAATGGCTTCTCTTCTCTCCAAAAGACGATTGAATAATGTGGATTTTCCTACATTAGGACGACCAACAATAGCAACAATATTACTCATAAAAATTTTGTTTTTTCTCGCTTTTTAAATGTTTTCAGCGAATGATAAAATGGGTTACTTCAACTCTTGAAGCCCTAAAAAATTTTTGCAAAGATAAGGTTTTTTGGTTAAGTGGCTCAATCGTTAATTTTTATTAAGATATTGAATGATGAATAAAAAAACGCTTCGGTTAGCTTAGTATAATAATCTGATATACTAAATTCGTCAAAGCGTTGATTTTTAAATATTTAATCTAAAAGTTCAGTTTTTAGATTTGGATAGTTTTATCCTTTTTTTCTGCGTTCCAGTTCTTTTTTTATCAAGCCCAATTCTCTACCGGTTTGTCCTGCAACAGAGGTGTTTTCTTGGGCTCTTCGGGTAAGGTAAGGTACCACATCTTTCACTGGACCATAAGGCAAATATTTGGAAGCGTTGTATTTTTTATCGCCAAGATAATAGGTAATATTGTCGCTCATCCCATAAAGTTGCCCGAAGAAAATTTTGTTGTAATCGTTTGGTAATTGTTGTTGTTTCATTTTATCGATTACCAATTCGGTAGATTTTTCGTTGTGAGTTCCGAAGAAAGCCGAAACTTTATCCAAATTGCCCATTACAAAATCTATTGCTGCGTTATAATTATCATCTGTTGCTTGCTTAGTTGGTTGTATTGGGTCGGGATATTTTAGTTCTTGGGCTCTGGCACGTTCTTTTTCCATATAAGCACCACGCACAAATTTGTAGCCCAAGAAATAATTTTTAGCATTCGCTCTTTGCAAATCTTCCGCAAGATATTCCAAACGCCCTGTTCTGTACATTTGTATCGTGTTCCAAACTACGGCTTTTTCTTGGTTATATTTGGCTTTCATATCGTTTACCAAATCATCTACGGCAGATTGTATCCAAGTTTCTTCGGCATCTATCATAATGATAACATTTCTGTCGTATGCCATTTTGCAAACCGCATCATATCTATTGATGACTCTTTGCCATTCTTCTTTCTCGCTGGTTGTCAGTTCTTTTCCGGCTTGTACTTCTGCATACAAATCGAAACGCCCAAAACCTGTCGGTTTGAAAACCACAAACGGAATTGCAGGATTTCCTTCGGCAAATTTTATATTTTCCTGTATTTCTGCACAAGTTGTATCAAAGGTTTGCTCGTCGTCTTTCCCTTCAATCGAATAATCGAAAATACTCCCAATATGGTGTTTGAAGAGCGTTTTTACCACTTCCTTGCTTTTCTCCCGAGTTTCGCCACCTACAAACTGCTCGAAGAGGGTTTTGCGAACAATACCTTCCACGAAAGGGAAATTGTTGTGAATACTAAAATTAAGCATCTTTACACCAATATTGGTAAGATGCGGATGTTCTATGGCACGGAACATCCAATACGCTTTTTTCAGTTGCTCTGTTGTTTTTTCTTGAAAAGCAACTTTGGTATCATTGAATATAGACATTATTTTTTGATGATTTTATAATTGCACAAAGTTAATAATCCTGAGAGAATTGATAAAATGAATTTTTAATTTTAATTTTGCTGAAAATTTTATTTACAATGATTTCTATTTTGGATGAGAATTTCTCGCAACTAAACAATTATCTAACTGATAACCAGCCAAGTAAAATTTTTATTTTGGTTGATGAAAATACACACAACTATTGCTTGCCAACACTTTTGGCAAATTTGGAAACCGAAATTCCTTTTGAAATTATAGAAATAGAAGCGGGCGAAGAGCTAAAAACGATAGAAACCGCTACACAACTTTGGGAAATTTTATCCGAATTTTCGGCGGACAGAAAATCACTTCTTATAAATCTCGGGGGAGGCGTGGTTACAGATATGGGCGGTTTTGTGGCTTCAACTTATAAGAGAGGGATAAAATTCATCAATCTGCCAACTACGCTTTTGGCAATGTGCGATGCTTCCATCGGTGGAAAAACAGGGATAGACCATCAATTTCTGAAAAATATTGTGGGAACATTTGCCCATCCTGAACAGATTTTTGTATTCCCTGATTTCCTGAAAACTTTGTCTTTCCAAGAACTGAGAAGCGGTTTTGCCGAAATGCTGAAACACGGCTTAATTGCTGATGAAAAACACTGGCAAGTTCTTAGTTCGATACAAGAAATTTCTGTGGAAAACATTGCTCCGCATATAGAACGTTCTATGCAGATTAAACAAAATGTGGTGGAAAAAGATTTTAAGGAAGAAAATATCCGCAAAACGCTGAACTTTGGTCACACGATTGGGCACGCTGTGGAAAGCCTTTTCTTGAAAACAGGCAAAATCGTACCGCATGGCGAATGTGTGGCTTTTGGAATGATTTGCGAAACAGAATTGGCGTTTTTGGAAAATTTAATTGATGCTGATACGAAAAATACGATTATTAAAAGTATTAACGACTTTTATCCAAAACTGGATATTTCACAATTTAGTAATGAGGAGATTTTGTCTTTAATGATAAATGATAAGAAAAATGCTAATGGGAATATTAATTTTTCATTAATTACAACTATTGGCAATTGCAACTACGATTACCGATGCAATACCGAAAACGTAGAAAAATCTTTGGAATTTTATAGATGAAATAATGATTAATTTAGTTATTTCTTAAAAATCTTTGTGCATCGTACTTTTTACTTTGTACAGGGATTTTTTATATTTTTGCAATTATTTCTTTATTTTGAATTTCGCACAAGTTATTTTACCACTGAATCTGAAAGGCACTTTTACCTACAAAGTTCCCGATGAATTATTGGCTAAAATACAAGTGGGAATGCGGGTTTTGGTTTCCTTTCGAGGGAAGAAAATCTATACTGGAATTGTTGCCGAACTTCATCACGAGAAACCCGAAACTTTCATTCCGAAAGACATTATCAGTATTTTAGATGAAGTCGCAATTTTGCCCAAACAACAACTCGATTTTTGGTATTGGTTATCAGGTTATTACTTATGCAATTTAGGGGAAATTTACCGCTTTGCATTTCCTTCTTCCTTGAAATTAGAAAGCGAAACTTATCTTAAATTAAAGCCAAATGCAATTGTAGAATTCGAGAATTTGGATGTAAATGAGATGTATCTTATCCAAGCATTAGAAGTAAGGCAACTCATCAATCTATCTG
>JAUNTR010000011.1:12986-15872 GCA_030538575.1 Cruoricaptor ignavus
AATGAGATGTATCTTATCCAAGCATTAGAAGTAAGGCAACTCATCAATCTATCTGAAATAGAGGCTTTTATCCCGAAAAAAGAAATTGTAAAAACCATCAATTCCCTTATCGATTTGCGGTATATAGAAATTGATGAAAAGATTACGGAAAAATACAAAGCCAAAGAGGTTGCATTTCTGAAAATAAATAAAACCAATTTCCGTACGGCAGATTTACCGCAAATTCTTTTGCAACTGAAACGTTCGCCAAAACAGCAGGAACTTTTTCTTTTAATCTTAGAAAAAGAAACCGAAAATCCCGAAAAGCCAATTAGGAAATCCGAAATATTCGAGATGGGGAATTTTGCTTCAACTCAATTAAAAAGCTTGATAGACAAAGGTTTGGTAGAAGAATATTTTTTGCAAAAAGACCGTTTGCAAAGTTATGAAGGCGAAACCGAAAACTTGGAAGAACTTTCCGAACCTCAAAAAAAAGCCAAAGCGGAAATAGATAAAGCCTTTGCAGAAAATAAAAATGTCTTGCTACACGGTGTTACAAGTTCGGGCAAAACGCATTTGTATTTAGATAAAATTGAAGAAACCATTTCTGCCGGGAAAAACGTTTTATTTTTGCTTCCAGAGATTGCGATTACTAAACAGATTTCCCAACGGCTCGAAAAAAAATACGGAACACAATTGGGATTTTATCACCAAAAACTCACCGATTTCGAGAGGGTAGAAGTTTGGCGTAGAGTAAAAAATAATGATATAAAAATCCTTGTAGCAACCAGAAATGCGTTGTTTTTGCCATTCGCTAATTTGGGACTTGTAGTGGTAGATGAGGAACACGATTCTTCTTATAAACCAAGGGATGTTCAGCCTTATTTCAATGCCAAAGATGCGGCACAAATGTTGGCGTATTTTTATGGAGCGAAAGTTATTTTGGGTTCAGCAACGCCTTCGGTGGAAAGCTATTGGCAAGCCGAAAAAGATAAGTTGCGATATGTGAAGTTAGAGGAACGTTTCGGGAATGTAGATTTACCAGATTTCGAGTTGGTAAATTATAAAGAAGCCCAAGATACCAAAACCATCAATGGGAATTTTGCCTATAAAACGATAGAGGAAATACAGCAAAATTTGGATGCTAAAAAACAAACCATAATCTTGCACAACCGCCGTGGATACGCCAATGTAGTGGAATGCGAAAGTTGTGGTTATGTTGCCTATTGTTCCAATTGCGATGTGGTAATGACTTATCATAAATACAGCAACGAACTGAAATGCCACTATTGTGGACACAAAGCAGCGAAGCCCAAAAATTGCCCAAAATGTTTCTCGGAAAAGTTGAATACCAAAGGTGTAGGTGTAGAAAAAATTTATGAAGAAATGTCCTCTCTCTTTCCCGATGCCGATGTGGAGCGGATGGATGTGGATTCGATGAGGAAAAAATTTGCCTACGAAAAACTTTATGAAAAAATAGAAAACAAAGAAACCGATATTATTGTTGGTACACAAATGATTTCCAAAGGTTTAGATTTTGATGATATAGAATTAGTTGCCATTCCCAGAGCTGACCAAATGTTGCATATACAAGATTTTCGAGCGGAAGAACGTGCGTATCAACTCATTACCCAAGTTTCGGGCAGAGCGGGAAGAACCTCGGGGAAAGGCAAAATTCTTATCCAAACCTACAATCCGCAACACGCTGTTTTTAAGTTAATTAAAGAAAATAATTCTGCGGAAATTTATAATTATTTTTTAGAGGAAAGAAAGAAATTTCATTATCCGCCATTTACCAAAACCATATTTATAGAGCTGAAACATAGGCGAGAAGATAAAGTGGAACGGGCATCTCGGTTTTTGGGTTCTATCCTCAGAAAATACCTTCCCGAAGTTTGTGTTTTAGGACCAGAAAAATCGTCTATTTCCAGAATAAATCTTCTGTATCAATATCAGATTTTACTTAAACTTCCTCGTGGAAAAAACTACCAAGTTTATAAAAATTTGGTGTTGAAAAGTTTAGAGGAATTTGATGAAGTTTCGGGTTATCAATCCATTAAAAAATACATTTATGTAGATTTTTAACAAACTTTAACAAATTTTTTGGAAATTTACGATACTCTAATACTTTGATTTTCAATAATAATTTTTATTTTTGACCGTTAAAGGATATTGTTGTTTTAACCCCGATAAAACTTCTTTATCAAAAAATAAAAAATTGAGAATGCTAAAACTGAAAAAATATATTTCTGCATTTGCCATATTGTTGTGCGGTGTTGCTTTTTCGCAATCGCAAAATTTCCCTGCACATTATTCGCAAATGTATGAAAACCAATCTACCAATTCATCAACCAAAGAATCTGAAAAAATTGTCCTAAGTGCAAAGGATGAAATAGACATCAATATCAACCGATTGATGGACGACCCTGTACTGAAAAATGCAAGTTGGGGTTTTGTGGTTTACAATCCGAAAACTAAAAAAGTGGTGAGTTCTTACAACGAAAACTTAGCACTTGTTCCTGCATCTACAACCAAACTTTTAACGACCGAAACAGCATTATCGCTTTTAGGAGCAAAGTACAAATGGGTAACGCAGTTGGAATATTCTGGGGAGATTACCGAAGATGGAATTCTCAATGGCAACATTTATATCGTAGGAAGTGGCGATCCTTCTATCGGAACAGGAAAAGCGGGAGCAAGCACTTACAGAGCGATTATTACCGATTTTGTTTCTGCGATTTCCGATAAAGGAATTAAAAAAATAAACGGTGGAATTGTAATCCAAACAGCGGTTTTCAAAGAAAATAAAGTAGCCACTCTTCCTGCAAATATCGTGTGGATGGAACACCAAAACTATTATCTTCCCGTAGGAACAACCCAAGATATAGACCCGAAAAATGAGCGAAG
>JAUNTR010000011.1:15972-17863 GCA_030538575.1 Cruoricaptor ignavus
TGAGGAAAAAAAGCCCTTTCGAGGATTCTAAAACTTATTTCTATATGTCGCCATACACAGGAAAATTGGTTTATGCAGACAAATTTGAAGGCGGTTGGGTTACTACTAAAATTGCCGATGCTCCCAACTATTTGGCGACAGAACTTAGAAATACTTTACTGAAAAAAGGTGTTGCGGTTAGCGGAAAAGTTTCTCCGAAATTGGTGGATAGAGAGCCAGAAACCAGAACGATGATTACGGCTTACAAATCCCCCGAACTTAGAGATATTGTTTACGACACCAACCAAAGGAGTGATAATGCACTTTCCGAAGCGTTGCTAAGAATGGTAGGTTTCCAAAAACAAGGCGACCAAACTATCGAAAGTGGAAGAAATGTGGTCTTGGAAAATCTTCAAAATAAAAACTTCGATACATCATCTTTGGTGTATATAGATGGTAGCGGACTTTCCCGAAATCATAGGGTTACGCCAATTTCTCAAGCCATATTTTTGGCGAATGAAATGAAGGAATCTTATTTCAAAGATTTTTTCGATTCTCTGCCGATTGCAGGACAAACGGGAACGCTGAAAAAATCTTTTGCAGGAAATGGTTATGGACAGATTTTTGCCAAAACAGGCACGCTGAACAAAGTGAAAACTTTGGCAGGATATATAAAAACCAATTCGGGTAAAACGCTTACTTTTTCTCTATTAATCAATAATTACGCAGGTTCGGTGGACCAAGTGAAAAATAGAATGGAGCGATTGTTAGAACCAACTTTGGCGTTTTAGAAAAATTATAAAATTTGAATAAAGTAAAAAAGCTTTCGGAAACGAGGGCTTTTTTTCGTAAATTAGCCACGATAAAAAAATATAAATTATGATTTCTGATAAATTTCTTGAAAATCTTCAAAACGAACTTCAAACTATTGAAAATGATGGACTTTACAAAAGAGAAAGAATCATCACATCCCAGCAATCTGCGGAGATTGTAGCGAACGGAAAAACCTTGCTGAACTTTTGTGCCAACAATTATTTGGGACTTTCTAACCATCCACAAGTGATGAAGGCTTCGCAAGATGCCATTGAGAGCCACGGATATGGGATGTCTTCCGTGCGTTTTATCTGCGGTACACAAGATATTCACAAAGAGTTGGAAGCCGAAATTTCTAATTTCTTGGGTCTGGAAGATACCATTCTTTACGCCGCTTGTTTCGATGCAAATGGTGGTGTTTTCGAGCCGTTGTTTACCGACCAAGATGCTATTATTTCTGATGAATTAAATCACGCTTCGATTATAGATGGCGTTCGTCTTTGCAAGGCAGCAAGATACAGATACAAAAATAATGATATGCAAGACTTGGAGGCTCAGTTGATTGCAGCTTCCGAGAAAAATCATCGTTTCAAAATCATCGTTACAGATGGTGTTTTTTCTATGGACGGAATTGTGGCTGACCTAAAAGGTGTTTGCGATTTGGCTGAAAAATACGATGCTTTGGTAATGGTAGATGATTCCCATGCCACAGGTTTTATCGGTAAAACAGGGCGTGGAACCCACGAAGCCAACGATGTTATGGGCAGAGTAGATATTATTACATCTACGCTTGGTAAGGCTTTGGGTGGAGCTTTGGGCGGTTTCACTTCTGGTAAAAAAGAGATTATCGATATGTTGCGTCAGCGTTCTAGACCTTATTTATTCTCCAATTCATTAGCTCCTGGGATTGTGGGTGCGGCAAGAAAAGTTTTGGAAATGATTTCCGATGATACATCATTAAGAGATAAAGTGATGGCAAATGCAGAATATTTCCGTACGGAGATGAAGAGCAAGGGTTTCGATATTCCTGATGGAGATGCTGCGATAGTTCCTGTGATGCTTTACGATGCACCATTGGCACAGAAAATGGCAGAAAAAA
>JAUNTR010000011.1:17963-24216 GCA_030538575.1 Cruoricaptor ignavus
AAACTTTATTTGGGAGCAACTTATCATTATAATCAAAAAGCCAAACGAACATCTGGGCAGTTGGGTAGTTTGCTTTATGATGAAAAAAATATGTCGTCTTTCCTTGCAGATGCAATGCTGAAGTACAATGGTTGGTCTTTTATGACTTCTTATATGAACCGCAAAACGCCTGATGAAACTGCAATATCCATTAATAATACTAATCCTGCCGAATACAATTATGTATATACAGGCAACGGTTACGATACGCAGCTGAGTTATGTATTTCCAAAGAATTGGGAAGTGATTGGGCGTTTTTCTGCACTAAGACCTCAAAATGAAATCTACCGATATACGCCAAGGCAAAACCAGTATTCTATCGGTCTCACAAAGTATATTTGGGAACACGCTTTCAAAGCACAGTTTGAAGTTTCTAAAAACGATTTTAAATATTTCGATGGAAGTAAAAAAGACAGTTGGTATGTAAGATTGCAGATAGAAATGGGAATATAATTTTTGAGGAAATTAATAAATTAATGAACGTAAAAAAGCCAAGATGAAACTTCTCATCTTGGCTTTTAGATTTAATCCTAATGTTTTTTAGGATTATTTTATCATCACTTTTGCGGTTGTATTTCCGTTGTCAGATTTTAATTGAAGAATGTAAACTCCAGATTTCAAACCATTGATTGAGAAATTTTCAGTACCACTGTTATTGCTTAATTTAAAAGTTTTTACCAATCTTCCCGAAACATCAAACATCGTGATTGTACCATCTTTGGCATTAGCGTATTTTACTTTTAGTTCGCCATTGGTAGCAGGATTTTGAACAATTTGTAATTGAGTTTTGTTGTTTGCATTTATTTCATCTGTGGATAAACCTACAACTTTTCTTACAAAAGAACCGCTATTCGCATCCCAAACATACCAGCTGTCTTCCGTTACATTTGTAATATCGGCAGTTTGCGTTTCGCCAAGTATTCCTGTATTACTTCCGTTTCGGAATAAGAAATTAATAGACTGCACATTAGGAAAAGAATAAATATACCAACCAGGGAAGTTGGCATCCGCAGTCATAGGAACTGGCGTTCCCCAGTTAGCTTCGGGATAAGAACCCGCAGGAGTTGCTCCCCAATAATGGATGTATGGCTGAGACCAAGTGCTTTCTTCTGGATTAAATCTGATATTAATCCCATTAGTAAGACTTTTAAAAGTATAATCTTTTACCAAAACTCCCGAGCTTAGACCTTCATTATCGAAAGCTGCGGCTTTTACTGTTGTGCTATTATTCACCGTGAAAGAATTTCTGTAAATAGGAGAATTGGCAGTTGGTTCGCTACCGTCCAAAGTGTATCTTATGGTTGGTGCTACACCACTATCATCGGAAGCGGAAAGTGTAACCGTTTTCGTCTCACCTTCATTAAAAGAGTTTTCCGCCGGAGAAATAGCAATGGTTGGCGGAGTGTTTACTGCTGTTTTTGTCCAAACTGTATAATTAGTTCCCGATGCTGAAACCACCCAATCACTTCCCGTTGGAGTCCAACTATATGGCCCTATTTTCATAGCGATAACAGGTTCTGCATCGTTGGCAGATTTCTTAATGTATGCACTGTAAAGTCCTGCTCTCGCATCATTAATTGTAATATGGCTATAAGCATTAATTCCTGTTGCTTTTCTTATGGCAGTTAGTTTGTTAATTGCCGTAGCGTAGCCGTTGCCAAAGTTTTTGGTAATTCCGTCTTTGGAATATGTTCCACCATAATAGTGCGGAGCAAAAACACTTGGAATCCCAGGGTGAGTAAGGATATAAGCGTAAGCCACCATAATATTATTTCCTTGAAATCCAGAATTATGAACAAATGTATCGTGGTTATCTACAAAAGTTACTGCTTTTTCTGCAAAACCATATTGCCCTGCAAGACCAGCCATTGCTCCCGAGTTGTTTAGCGTAGCGTAGTTGTTGCTAGCATTTTCTTGGATAATTCTTGAAAGCGTATTGTACAGTGCAAAATCAAACGCACCCGAGATGGTTGCTCCACCAGCGTATGTGCCATTTATCCAGTTTTTGAGGTTGGTAACATTGGGATCCCAATATTCTCCTACCGAATAATAAGGTTGGCTTGCACCAATATACTCACCAAAATACTCGGGCGAAAAACCCTTAGCAACATCCCATCTCCATCCTTTGAACCCTAAATTTTTTAATCGGGTTAGGTATTCTTTATATCCATTTCTTACTGTTGGGTTGGTATGATCCATATCTCTGGAACCTTCAAAACCATCACCTGTATCTCTTGCACCCGAAGGTCTGCAACCCACACCTGCAACACCATTGTCGTAGGCAGCTGTAGCTTCGTCATCTATTGTTATAGCATCGCATCCCCAATTAGGATTGGTAAAAGTTGTCCAATCTGCTGTTCCATTTCTGTGGTTAGCAACCACATCTGCGATAGGATATAATCCTCGGGAATTCATATTGGTTAGCATTTTTACCAATTGGGCTTCCGTTCCCCAACTGGTTAGCGAAAAATTGAAAAGTTCCGTTGGGAAATAACCTACACCACCTGAGGAATGGCTTGGTGGCGGAAGCCATATCATATCGAAACCATTGGCTTTTAGGTTTCCAGCTCTGGTGTTGTAAAATTCGTAAAGTCCGTTTTCCGTAGAAATACGCGGTTGGGCATATTCGTCCCATCCGAAAGATTGGAGCATAATATCATCTAGATATTCTTGTGCCGTCATTTGCGATGACAAGGCAAGAACTCCTGCTAAGGTTAGTAAATATCTTTTCATTAGTGAATGAATTTTAGATTAAAAACAAAAATAAATTTTGGGCTAATAAAATTACGACAAATTTTTGAGATATTAAAATTAATTTTTAAAGCAAATTAATATATTGATAATTAGTTGTTT
The DNA here is from genome assembly GCA_030538575.1 of Cruoricaptor ignavus. Classification (GTDB taxonomy): domain Bacteria; phylum Bacteroidota; class Bacteroidia; order Flavobacteriales; family Weeksellaceae; genus JAUNTR01. Next base: position 20,856 of record JAUNTR010000011.1, read on the forward strand.
AATTCTATTTCTAAGGACAATTAAGGTGAATTAAATTAAACAATTGTTTAAACTATTTAGCATCAAGATGATTATATATAGATAAAGTTCTTTTTTTTCAGTAGATTTGAACTTCAAAAAAAATCTGATGATATTCTTTTATAATGTAGAGAATCTTTTTCCGCCAGATATTAGAAATAAAAAACCAGTTTCAGGATTGCGAAACTGGAATGAGGAACGCTATCAACAAAAGTTGAATAATATTGTAAAGGTTTTAGAACTTCTGAAACAGGAGAAAAAAGAATTTCCTACACTGATTGGTTTATGCGAAGTGCAAGGCGAAAAACCGATTTTGGATTTGTTGGAAAACGATATTTTCAACCACAGTTTTGGGTTCGTGCATTACGATAGTATGGACGAGCGTGGGATGGATGTCGCTTTGCTCTACGATAAATCTAAGGTAGAAATATTGTCTTCCGAAACCATAAGTTTTTTGTTTGAGATAGATGACAAAAACCCCGAAAACTACGATACGACAAGAGATGTATTGCACTGTAAAGTAAAATATGAAAATACCATTATCCATATATTTATTCTGCATTTGCCGTCTAAACGAGAACTCAATATCAATAAGCCAAAACGAGAATTTATATTGAATGAAGTGAAGAAAAAAATAGGAATTATAAATTCTGAATCTGTTGTTGTAATGGGCGATTTCAACGAAAATCCCGATAGCGAAATGATGCAAAATTTTGTACACCATACGGAAAACGAACTGAGGCTCATCAATCCATTTTTAGATATTTTTAAGAGCAGAGGATTTTCTACTTTTCATCAAAAAACAGGATTGTTGTTCGACCAAATTATCTTGTCCGAAGATTTTTTTCAAACAAAAGAAAACGCTTTATCTTTTGTGTCCGCAGGAGTTTTCAATCATCAGAAAATTTCTAATTTCGACAGAAGATTTTTTGGCAGACCATATAGAACTTATGTGGGAACCAGATATTTAGGTGGGTTTAGCGACCATTTTCCCGTTATTGTACAACTCAAAAAAAATAGATTGTTATGAAAACGACCTCTCTCGATTATCAATTAGATGACACCGATAAACAAATTATCCATATTTTAACCAGCAATGCCAAGGCTTCTTTGGGGCAGATTTCCAAAACCATTGGGCTTTCCACTACGGCAATTCATCAGCGGATAAAAAAACTGGAGCAAGCGGGTGTTATAGAAAACTCTATCTCTTTCCTCAATCCACGAAAAATAGGTTACAAAGTAGTTTCCTATATCGGCGTATTTTTGGACAAACCAAGTTATTATCAGGATGCCATAAAAGCTCTGAATGAAATCAACGAAGTCGTAGAAGCACACTATACCACAGGTAATTACACCATTTTCCTAAAAGTTATTTGTTTGGATAATGACCACCTGATGATTATTTTAAATAAAATACAAAAGCTAAAAGGCGTAACAAGAACAGAAACTTTCATATCTTTGGAGCAAAGTATCAATAGACAACTAAAAGTTTAGTTTTTTCAAAGTATTGATATAGTTTGAATTAAGTCTTTTTTTAATTAAATAAAACAATGAACATCCACAATTATTTAGATTCCACTTATCTGAAAACTCCCGAACAATCAGGATTATCTTACGAAGAAACATTACAAACCGTTTATAATTTGACGAATGAAGCCATTGCTCATCATATTTTTGCAGTGATGATTCGTCCCGATTTTGTAAAGGAAATAAAACAATATCTTACCGAAAAAAATGCTGAGGTAAAAGTAGGAACTGTGATTGGTTTCCACGAAGGCACTTATACAATTGAGGAAAAACTTGCCGAAGCCGAACAAGCCATAAAAGACGGCGCAGATGAATTGGATTTCGTAATCAACTACGAAGAATACAAAAAAAATAACCTCGCTCTTGTAGAGAAAGAAGTGGTAGAATGCACCAAACTTTGCCTTAATAATGACAAACCTGCAAAATGGATTATAGAAATCGCTGCTCTAAATGATGAGCAAATCGCCGATATTACTAAAAAAATTGCAACTTGGACAACCGAAAATTTCGCAGGGAAAGAAGAAATGGTTTTCGTAAAATCTTCCACAGGATTCTATAAAACCGAAGGCGGAAAACCAAATGGAGCAACATTTGAAGCGATAGAAATAATGTTGGCAAATGCAGGGAAACTACCTGTGAAAGCCGCAGGTGGCGTAAGAACTCCCGAAGATGCAAAAAAAATGATAAGTCTTGGTGTAAAACGTATTGGGACTTCCTCAGCTTTGGCTTTAATAAAAAATGAAGAAACTTCTGAGGGGTATTAGTTTCAGGTTTAAAGTTCAAAGTTTAAAGTTCAAGGTTCAAAGTTTAAAATATTACATAAAATTATGCAAGTAGGAACAACACAGTTTTTGCCAATTACAGAGAAAACCGACAACGGATTTATTTTAAATTCCGATGTGGGAGAACCTGTTTTTGTGCCGCATTTTTTCGCAGATAAAAATTGGGAAATCGGTAATGAAGTAAAGGTTTTTGTTTATCAAGATAACAACGAGCTAAAAGCAACCACCGAAATTCCTTATGCCGAAGTGGGCGAATTTGCCGTGATGAACTGTGTGCAAAGTTTGCCAAGCGGTGCGTTTATGGATTGGGGAATCATCAAAGATTTATTTGTTCCGTACAAGCAACAAAAAGGAAAAATGGAGGAGGGGAAACGTTATCTCGTTCATATTTATGTGGACGAAGAAACGGGTCTGATTACGGGAACAAACAAATTCAAAAGAAATCCGCAGTACGACAATTTGCCATTTTCCAAAGGCGATAAAGTAGATTTAATCCTGATGGGAGAAGGCGAATTGGGTTGGAATGTGGTCATCAATAAAAAGTACATTGGGCTTATTTATACTTCTGATGTTTACAAAAAACTCTATCCGCTTTCGGAGGAAACAGGTTATATAAAAAACATTCGGGAAGATGGGAAGATAGATGTAACGCTTCAGCCCGAAGGCTTCGAAAATATAGATGAATACCGCAAAAAAATCCTCGAAAAATTAGAGGAAAATTACGGCTTGCTCCATTTGTCGGATTCCTCTTCTCCCGAGGAAATAAAAGACGAATTGCAGATGAGTAAAAAGAATTTCAAAAAAGCCATTGGCGGACTTTACAAAGACAAAATCATCGAAATAGCCGATGGCAAAATCCGACTTTTGTAATTAGAAATTATTCCTGTTTCACCAAAAGAATGCGGTCGTCTTCCAAAAATTTGTAACCAATATCATATAAAAATCGATATTCTGCACCATTTTTGTAAACCCGCAAATTGGTAAAATAATCAAAACTAAAACCATCCGAAATCAGTTTGTTTCGGGTGGTTTGG
>JAUNTR010000259.1 GCA_030538575.1 Cruoricaptor ignavus
AGTCTCGACCTTAACCTTAACCTCAACCTCAACCTCAATCTTAAAAACTCGCTTTTACTTGCATACTTCCGATGTGTATGGTTCGCTCGCCAGAATTTCTGCCTTCATAATTGATGTTTAGAATGAGAAAAGAATTGATGGTTTGTTGCAAAAATACGCTCCAAACTTGGTTTTTGCCCGCTTTCAATCCGTCTAACATTTGGTTTCCGATGATGGAAAAACTGTTGCCCGAAAAATCATTATTAATAAAAGAAAAATTGCTACGAACCGAAGTTTTCTGCTTTTCCCATTGCAAAGTTCCCGTGATTTCAAAGGCTTTCAACTGTTCTTCGCCATCGGTTCTTGTTTTGTTTTTGTAGGACGAGGACAGTTCTGCTTGTGTGGTTTGCGTGAATTTGTAAGTGATTTTCGGTTTGGTTTCCACTTGTCCCAAACGGTAATCTCGGGAGGCAAACATTTGCGACGAACTTTCAATTTGGCTGAAAGAGTTTTCCCAATCGCCCCGCAGATTTTTATTAAACCAATAGCCGATATTCGTAAAATGCGTGGTTCTGCGATTTTCCTCGTTGCTGAAATTAGCATTGATGAGGTTTTGCGAAGCCGTGAAACGATAATTGCCATTCCAGCCCGATTTTTCTGTCGGATTGAATTGTACAGTTGCCAATAGGTTTTGGTTTTTCAGGATTTGCCTTTCTTTTTTAGTAAAAGGATTGAGGACAAAAACCTGATTGTCTTTCATAAAAGAATTTTGCGAAAGCAAAGAAATATTAAAATTCCAACGTTTCAAAAATCGATTTTCCGAATTGAAAACCACCGCAGGATTTACAAACAAAGCCAATTGTAATTTATTTTTGTTGGATGGCAAATAGCGAACCGTATTTGTGTAAATCCTGATGTATTGTGCAAGGTCGGCGTATTCTGCCACTTCAAATTCATCCAATTGTTGTATGCCGTCCCCATTGTAATCCGTCCATTTGTAAACGCCTGTGCCATCGGTTACTTTTATGTACTGAAATTCCCGCTGTGCTTCTTGCCCGTTGCCCAGTTCGTAGAAGGCTTGCAAACGCATCCCATTGCGGAATAATTGTTGGTTGTAGAGAATATTCCCAATCACAAAATCTTGGTTTCCTGCGGTATCCAAATCTTTATTCTGATAGAAAAATTTGCGATAATGCAACAACGTGGAAAGTTGCGTTTTTTCGGTCTTAATGATTTGGCTTTCAGTTACAAAACCTAAAATATGATTGGTGTTTTGCAAGCGATTGTTTTGTATAGAATCGTTGTCCCGAAAATACATTTTAGCCAAAAGTCGGGTTCGTGTAGAATCGCCGATTTTCTTCTGCACAAAAACCTCTTTCCAACTAAAACTCGATACATCGTATAGGTCGGTAGCTTTGTATTTTCGTTCGTTGTGTTCCATACTTCCACCGATTGCCCAACTGCCTTTTTTACCAAAAATTTCTGTTCCCAAATTGGCTCGCACAAACTTGGTGTTTTCTATTTCGCCATCGGTTTTCAAGTAAGAAAAAGTTCCGCTGGTTGCCGTTTTTCCTTTCTTTAAATTAAAATCCAAATCGTTTTTCAGACCTTTATAATATTGTTCTTCATTCAAGAAATTGAATTTATAATTAAAAGATGCAACGTCTTTCCATTGATTTAGAAAACTGAAAATCAATCGGTTTTGAGTTCTGTTATTAAATTCTTGATTAAGGTTAAAATCTCTCGCAAATTCCACGCTATTAATTCTATCGAGAATAAGAAAACGTTTGTTAATATGCTGATATTCAAAAGACGGTGTTCCCGACCATTGTTTTTTCTTAAATAATTTCGAGCCAAAAATTCTTGCCGCATAACCTGTATTTTGGTCATTATCTTTGGAGGAAAAAAGGTTAGCATCAAAAGAGCTCAAAGAAATATCTGCCCCGATTTTTCCTTCATTCAAAAGATATTCAAAGTTTGTGGAAATCACTTGCGATTTTTGTGGAGCAGGCAATCTACGCAACGCACTGTAATCTCCCAAACCATCTCCCACATACTCGAAAATTCTACCGTTGTTGGTGGTTTGCGTCAGCCGATAATCGCCTTTTCCTTGCCCAAAATAAGTGAAGGAAACTTGGTAAAGCGTTTCGTTTTGGTCGGTAGAAAATTCGTAATAATATCCCGAAGGCAAAGCCATTCTGCGGTACAAAATTTTATTAACATCGTATTCGGTTTCTGTGCCAGATGGGGCGTACATCAGTTCAGGATTATTGCCTGCATTGGCGAGAATTTGCTCGTCTTCTTTGCTTAGATTTAGGGCGAGTGGGGCGTTTTTGTTATCGCTTTCCAAGAACCAATTTAGCCCGACTTTCAGGCGTTCTCTTTCGTGATTAATGCCACCTGTAACCAAAAATCTGGAATAATTTCGGTTGGCATAATTATAGGAAACCGTGATGAAATTTTGCCGATATATCGGTCGGAAACTGGTAAACGAAATTTCGCCTGTGTTATAATTAATGACGTAATCTTGGTTTTCGCCTCGCTTCATCAGAATACCATCTATAAAAACCTGCTCCGAACCCGAAATTATAGTGATGAATTGCTCGCCGTTTTTGCCAGCCAATCGGTAAGGTCCTTGGTTGCCTTCAATCCCTTGAAATCTTATTCTGTGGAACTCGCTTCGTGCCACGCCTGCGGAAAGATTGGCAAAAGTTTTATGTTCTTTACCAAAAACCGTTTCCATTTGCAAGCCCATACTTCGGCGTTGGAATTTTCCGAAATAAGTTTTATCATCCAACAAATCCAAATGTCCTGCTCGCAAAATATTATTTTTTTTGATGTTCAGTTGTATGTAAATTTTATCGAACTCGTCCAAAGTTTGTGTGTAACCATCGGCTTGTATCGGGAGATTTTGGTCGGATATGGATGCTAAAATCGAGACGTCTTGCGAGAGTTTCCCCGAGATTTGCAAATCCATAGAACTTTGCACGGAAGAGCCTTGGTTGTTGCCAAATGTAATGCCCCGAATAATAGAGCCTTTGGAGTTGAGGTCGCCCAAAATACGGTTGCGGTCTTGTTTTACAAAAACCCTGTCGTCCACGATAATTCGGTTATTGGTTCGGATGAAATCCAACGTGTCTTTTTGGAAAAAATCTTTGTTGAGTTTTGCAGAAATAAGGCTATCTTTTTTGGTCGAATCTTTGGGCAAGTTTGGGTTTTGCCAAGAAAAAATCTGCGAGCTGATAAATATCATCCCGAAAAAAAGTAGGAAAAAAGAAATATAATTTTGTCTCAAAACCTTTCTAAAACTGCATTGCAAAGGTAACGAAAAAAATAAGCAGAAAATTGTGAACCAAAATTAACA
>JAUNTR010000260.1 GCA_030538575.1 Cruoricaptor ignavus
GCGATTTTAAAGGGAAATGATTTCTACATTCCCGAATTTTCCAACGATGTACACTACGAATTGGAAGTTGTGATAAAAATATCCAAAGGCGGAAAATACATACAAAAAAACAATGCTCACAAACACTATGAAGAAATAGGTTTGGGAATAGATTTCACTGCACGAGATTTACAAAAAGAATTGAAAACCAAAGGCTTGCCTTGGGAACTCGCCAAAGGATTTGATGGTTCAGCGGTCATCAGTTCCTTTTTTCCAAAATCGGATTTTAATTTAGAAAACCTGAATTTCTCTCTCCAAAAAAATAAAGAAATTGTACAAAACGGCAACACCAAAAATATGCTGTTTGCTTATGATGATATTATCGCTTTTGTGTCGCAGTTTTTCACATTGCGAGTAGGCGACCTCATCTTTACAGGAACACCCGAAGGCGTAGGAAAAGTGGCAGAAAACGATATTTTGGAAGCTTATTTGGAGGACGAAAAACTATTAGATTTGCGTATTTTATAAAAAATTGACAAGCCCGATAAACAACCACTATGAGTCATTTACCGGGCTTTTTTCTGAAAAATATCAGAAGTTTTTTATTCAATCATTAATGGAATTCCTTCTCTTTGTGTTAACAAAATAACGACTTTTTTTTGTTAAAAAATCATAACATAATATTTAAAATTTGTTAAAAATTTTGATGCTTTAATTCATAGAAATATCTTCGGGAGCATTTGCCCAAAGTAGAAACTCACCACCCAAATTCTGCATAATATCCTTCCACAAACCTTCATCATTAGGCGAGGTATAATCCAAATTATAAACATCTACCACAGTCCAATACTTCTGCCGAATCTCGCTTTCCAATTGCCCGGCAGACCAACCCGAATATCCTGAAAAAACTTTCACCTCTTCTTTTTTCAAGCGATTTTCCAGCAATTCTGTAATCACAGTTTCGGTATCTTCGGTCAGATAATATTCTTCATTTATTGGTAAGGAAAATTCGTTTACAGGTTTGCCTTTTACAATCAAAAACACATGGTCATTTTCCACCGGACCTCCCTCGTAAACATCTATACGAAAGCCCAAAATGGAAACCAAATCCCCAGTCAACCATTTATTTTTTTTATTAAGGATAAGCCCAAAACCACCTTCCTCGTTATGCTCTATCATCAGAACAACCGATCTGGAAAAAATATCACCAGAAATATCGGGAGTAGAAATTAATATTTTACCTTTGTAAGAATAATTCATACTCAAAAATAAAAAAAATATGGATAACCTGCACGATAAAAGACAAGTTTATGAAAAATCTCATTTATTGGAATCTGAAATCAAAGAAAACCCGATGGAGCAATTTCGGGATTGGTTTTTGGAAGCCGAAGAATGCGATGCAATTTCCGAACCCAACGCAATGTCGATTTCTACGTTGGAAGCCGATGGTTGCCCGAGAACCAGAATGGTTTTGCTAAAAGCCTACACTTGGGAAGGATTCATTTTTTATACCAACTATAACAGCCGAAAAGGCAAAGCGATTGCGGAAAATCCCAAAGCCTGTTTACACTTTTTTTGGCCTCATTTGGAACGGCAAGTTATTATAAAAACAGATTTGGAAAAATTGCCCGAAAATCTTAGCGACGGTTATTTTTCTTCCCGACCAAAGGGCAGCCAATTAGGAGCATTGGTTTCACCGCAAAGCGAAGTTATACCAAACCGAGAATTTCTTGCAAATAAATTACACGAACTGGAAAAAGAATATGAAAATAAGGAAGTGGAAAGACCTAAAAATTGGGGAGGATTTTTAGCAAAACCGTATGAAATAGAGTTTTGGCAAGGCAGACCAAACCGATTACACGATAGGATTTTGTACAGTTTAACTCCCGATTTCGACTGGGAAATTTCTCGGTTGGCTCCTTAATTTTTTATGAAAAGCAAAACAAACTCCCTACTTTATTCAAAAAGCAGGGAGTTTATTTCAGAAAATTTAAAAATATTTTTTAGTATGCTGCTGTAAATCTTTTACGGATAAATTTTCCGTTTTCTAATTCATCTACCAAAGCCACTGCTACGTCTTCTACGGAAAGTACACTGCGACCATTTTCATCGAAAACAGGGGTTTCCTCAGACGTTCTATACTCGCCTTTGCGAATGCCTGCCGTACCTTGGTGCATTTCTATTGCTGGGCTAAAGAACGTCCAATCGAGGGTTTGGTTGTTTTTTATCTCGTTCAAATAATCCCTTGCAGCTAATGCACCAGGCTTTATTTCTGCTGGAAAATCAGGGGAATCTACAATTTGGTTTCCGTCTGCTGTGTACAAACTTCCTGCTCCACCAACGGTAATGAAACGTTTTACACCAGAATTTTCCACCGCTTTTTCTATGGCGTGAGCTCCTTTTAGAAAATCCTCGTAGATATTTGGATTTGCCCAACCTGCATTGAAAGCCGAGATTACAGCATCGCTACCTTTCAGGGTTTCAGCAAGGCTTTCCACTTGGTTGATGTCGGCAGAAACCGCTGTCACATTTGGCAATTGTGCTACATTTTCAGGATTTCTTACCACAGCTTTTACGGCATAACCACGGTCGGATAATTCTTTTACTACTTTTGAACCTACGAAGCCCGAAGCTCCGATTACTGTTACATTTTTCATTGTTTTTTATTTTATTGTTATTGTAATAATTATTGTTACATTTTTAATTAAAAAAAATACTAAAACCTCAAAGCAAAACTTTCCAAAGTTTTCTGTTCTAATGATTTAATAATCTGATTATCAATCTCATTATAAAGTTGGTCGAGGTTTTCATTTATCATTTTTCCGACATTGCATTTCGGGTTTGGATTGTTATTTTTCTTTCCCAAAATATCCGAATTTTTTACCACCAAAAGAATATCGGAGAGGCGAATTTCTTCTGCTTTTTTTGCTAATCTGCAACCACCTTCTTTACCTTTTTTGCTTTCTACCAAACCTGCTTTTTGCAAATCGATAATCATCTTCCGCACGATAACAGGATTGATATTGATGCTCATCGCAATATAATCCGACGAAAGCCACGCTTCGGGTTCTAATGCCAAAATGGTAAGGATATGTATGGCTGTTGCAAATCTTGTATTGTTCATTTCTGGTGCAAAGATACATCTTTTTTTAATTGTAACAAATTTTATTACAATTATTTTTTTATTTGAGAAACGTATTAACTTTAAACTGAACCTTTACAACGATTTTCGTAAATTTGTTCTTTAAATAAAATAGATTATGAAAATAGAACACATCGCCATTTGGGTAACAGATTTGGAAGGAATGAAGGCTTTTTACCAAAAATATTTTAATGCCACAGCAAATGACAAATA
>JAUNTR010000261.1 GCA_030538575.1 Cruoricaptor ignavus
ATATGTTCGAACATTTTTCTTTGAAGGAGATTCTTACCTGCTCTATGGTTCTTTTTGCCGTGATAGATATTATCGGTTCTATCCCGATTATTGTGAGTTTGAAAAAGAAATTCGGGAAAATAGAATCTGGAAAAGCTGCAATTGTTGCTGGTTTGCTGATGATTGTTTTCCTATTCGTCGGAAAAAAAATCTTAGGTTTCATTGGTGTAGATGTCAATTCTTTCGCCATTGCGGGGGGATTTGTTATCTTCATCATTGCGGTCGAGATGATTTTGGGCATACAAATTCAGAAGCATTCGGAGTCCAACGGAGCGTCTGTTATTCCCATCGCTTTTCCGCTAATAGCTGGTGCAGGTACGCTAACCACCACACTTTCTTTGAAGGCAGAATATCACGATATTAATATCATACTTGGTATTATTGTTAATATTCTTTTCGTATATTTGGTACTGAAATCTGCCAATTGGTTGGAGAAAAAAATAGGAATTGGAACATTGAAAATTTTAGAAAAAGTTTTCGGAATTATCTTGTTGGCAATTTCTATTAAATTAATTACCGCTAACTTTGCACAGTTGGTACAGATGTATATGAAATAAATTCTAAAACAAAATATTATGCAGACTATATATAAAGTGTTTTTCGCTATTTTCGTAGTTTTTATCGGGCTCAATTTTTACGCCATCAATTGGAAAATAGGCGTAATGCACGAGGATAATACCAAATTCTTATTCTCCATTTCAGCAGGAATTATTGGGGCAATATTAGTTTTTATCCTCAATTTTTGGTCTAAGCTTTTACCTAAGAGATAAAATATAGGTTTTGAAATAATTGTAAAAACACCAACAAATAATCCAAAAAATAGAGAAATACAGTTTTAAAATCGGGTTATCGCAAGAAATTGAAATTGCAGACCTGCAAAAACTTTGTGCTGAAAAACCTGAGAAATTAACTGTTCCGCATCGTGCTGGTTTTTTCCAAATTATTTGGTTTCAAAAAGGTGAATATACTCATTTTGTAGATTTTCAATCCATTGAAATTCAGAGTAATACACTATTGTTTATCAATAAAGATATGGTGCAACGCTTCAATATAAACAATAATTTTGAGGCAAAAATTATCCTTTTTACTGAAGAATTTTTCTGCAAAAATGAAGCATATTCCAAATTTTTAAGAAAAAGCAGTTTGTTTCACGATTTTTTTTCTGTTTCTCAAATAGAGATTCAGAAATCCGATACACTTTTTAGTGAACTTTTGCAAATGATGGAAACGGAATTGCAACGAGAAAAAGATAAAATACAATCTGATATTTTGCGAAATTTGTTGCATAATTTCCTACTTCACTCTGAAAGGAAAATAGAAAATACCGAAACTTTTAAGATTAATAAAGATACTGATTTTGAGATGGTTTTACAGTTTAATGATTTGCTTGATAGCCATTTTCGGGAACAGAAAAAAGTATCATATTACGCTGAAAAATTATTTATCACAGAGAAAAAATTAAACAAAGTTACTTCTAAAATTCTCGATAAATCGCCCAAGAAAATCATTGATGAACGCACAATGTTGGAAGCTAAACGGCTGTTGGCTCACACAAACGACAGTGTGAAAGAGATTGGCTATTTTCTCGGTTTTGATGAACCAACTAATTTCATTAAATTCTTTAAAAAACATAATGAAAACACGCCAGCTGAATTTCGAGAGCAATTTGGGATGGCGTAAAAGTATCATTCAAAATCCGTTTTCTACCTTTTGTCCATATAAAGACCGCTGTATCTTTGCATCATAATTTTACACAATAAAAAAATGAACAAAATAGCAATTGCAGCGATAATTTTAGGAGTTGGATTTTCGGCTTGCAACAACAAGAAAAACAACTCGAATACAGAAACTAAACAAGTAGAAAAAATGGAAATCTCTAACAAACAGAAAGTTACCGATTTGCTAAAAGCAATCGAAACAGGAGCATCAGAACCTGTAGGATTTATTAACGCTAACAAATATGTACAGCATAATTTAGGAATTGCCGATGGGCTTGCAGGCTTTGGCGAAGCATTAGCCCAACTTCCACCTAACTCTGCGAAAGTGAACACAATAAGAGTTTTTGAAGACGGAGAATATGTATTTGCTCATACTGAATACAATTTTTTTGGACCAAAAATAGGTTTCGATATTTTTCGTTTTGAAGATGGGAAAATCGTAGAACATTGGGACAATTTGCAAGAAACACCTGCAACACCTAACCCGAGTGGACACACGATGATTGATGGAGCTACGGAACTGAAAGATTTGGACAAAACGGAAGAAAATAAAACCATTGTTCGCAATTTTGTAGAAGATATTTTGTTAAACGGCAAAATGGAAAAACTGGCAAGTTATTTTGATGGGGATAATTATATTCAGCATAATCCCAATATTCCAGACCAACTTTCAGGGCTTGGTGCAACGTTGGAATCGCTTGCAAAACAAGGCGTTTTTATGAAATACGATACTATTCATAAAGTGCTTGGCGAAGGTAATTTTGTGTTGGTTGTTTCAGAAGGGCATTTCGGGAAAGATCATATTGCTTTCTATGATTTGTTTCGTGTAGAAAACGGAAAAATTGCCGAACATTGGGACGTTCTCGAAACAATGAAACCCGAAAGCGAACACAAAAACAATAACGGGAAATTTAATTTCTAACAAGAAAATTAATATCGTTTCAAAAAGCAAAATTGCTGAAAACTGAAAATCTGATTCCTTTTTTGGAGTCAGATTTTTTTTTATATGGCTAAATTTTTCTGTATGGCTTCTGCTTTTAGTTCGGTTTCTTGCCATTCTTTTTCGGGTTGGCTTTCTGCCGTTATTCCACCTCCTACAAAGATAAATGCCTTGTTTTTGTAGAGTTTTGCACACCTCAAATTCACGAAACAATAGATGGTGTTTTCCGTTTCTATACGACTGTATCCTGCGTAGAATTCTCGATTGTAATTTTCAAAATTCGCAATATTTTCTTTGCAAAAATCTTTGGGAATTCCGCAAACCGCAGGAGTTGGGTGCAGTGCAGAAATCACGGAATCCAAATGTTTTTGGTCTAAATTAATTTCAAAATCTGTACGCAAATGTTTGATGTTTCCCGAAAAATGGTCGTAAGTTTCGGACTGAATAATATCTTGTTCCGATACAAATTCACTCAAAATATTTCGGATATAATCGGTTACAGGTTGCTGTTCTTCGATTTCTTTTTTTGTCCAATTTTCATTAATGGGAAGTGTTCCCGCCAAACTCATCGTTTGTAATTTTTGGCTTTTTTTATCGTATTTAGCCAAAAGTTCGGAGAAAGCACC
>JAUNTR010000012.1 GCA_030538575.1 Cruoricaptor ignavus
CTGTTTTGAATATCTCGTCATAATGTAAACCAAATTTTAGGAAGAAGCGGGTATCATCCTCTGTTACAGTTAGTTTCAGTGTGTTTTTATTGTTATATTGCAATACATCATAACTGATGAGTTTGTAGTTATTAGTAGCATACAATTTATCTATCATTTTATTGATGCTACCGTAGGTTTGTAATGATGGCAGTTTTAGATTCATTTTTCCGATGACATAGTTGTGTCCAAAAATTTTTTCGTTCTCCAAAGAAAGGCTATCAATTTTATAAACATTAGAGAAAATATGATTGAGAGGAGCCCTAAGTGTACTAATTTCTCTTTTTGGCAATTTGCTTAGTGTATTGACGTATTTTAGCGTTTCTGTATATCCTGCATTTAGTATTTTTTCTTTATCGCCATAGCTGGTTGCTGTAAGTCCTTTCAGTTCGGGTTTTATATTGATATCGGTATATTCGTATTGTTTTTTCGTTTCTTTTTGTATGCCGAAATCTATCACTTGGTTTAGGATAGCAACTAAGGAGTTTAGTTCCTCTCTTGTAGAGAGTGGTTGGTTTAGGTCTATCCCGATTACAATATCCATTCCTTTGTCTTTCAATGGTTTAGATGGATAATTTACCGTCATCGCACCATCTATATAAATGCTGTCACCAATTTTCACGGGATCCATTAGCGATGGAAATGCAGAACTTGCCATAATGGAATTTATAAGATCTCCTTTCTCGAAAATTTCCATTTTACCGCTTTCCAAGTTCGTTGCAACGCACATAAAAGGAATTGGAAGTTTGGAAAAATCGTGGATTCCCGAAACATTTTTGAAAAGCTCTTTCAACATATAAATGTTTTTTTGTCCCGTAGATATAGCTTTGGGCAATACATTTACTTTGCCGTTTTTTATAGGAACGCTCAGCAAGTATTTATCTGTTGTCTTGTTGAAAAATGTAGTTTCTTGTCTTGTTTTTTCGTTGGCTATTAGGCTGTAAAAATCGGTTTCCATTACAATTTTCTCAATATCTTTGCCTGTATATCCCGAGGCGTACAATCCGCCTACAATGGCTCCCATACTCGTTCCCGAGATATAATCTATCTTTATTCCTAATGAATCTATCACTTTCAAAGCTCCCACATGGGCAAAACCTTTAGCTCCTCCACCTGCTAAGGAAAGCCCTATTTTAGGATTTTTGGGAATTACCAAATCGTCCTTTACTTGCGAAGAATAAAGAAAGGGAATAAATATAAAAATAACTAAACACAGGATTCTTTTCATAATGAATTGGAATTGAGAGCAAATTTAAGTATTTTTGAGATACAAAAAACCTTGTAAGATACAAGGATTAAGAGCTAAAGTTTAAATATTAAAATCTTGTGTCTAGTATCTTGGTTCTAATATCTTTATTTTTGATAAATCATTTAATAATCAATCTTTTACATACACTCTTTTCACTCTTCGGGAGATAGATGTAAGGACTTCGTAAGGAATGGTTTTGCAATATTGTGAGAAATCTTCCAAACTTGGTTTTCCGTTAAAAATAATAATTTCGTCGCCTTCGTTGGCAGGCAAATTTTTTATATCAATCATCATCGTATCCATACAAACATTTCCCACTATTGGAACCAACTGTCCACGAATGCCAACATTGCCGATTTTATTACCAATTAATCTCGGGATTCCATCTGCGTAACCAACTGGTATTGTGGCTATTTTGGTATTTTCTTCCGCTCTGTATTTTCTACTGTAACCAATGGAATCTCCTTTTTCCACTTCGCTGATTTGCGAAATTACCGTTTTGAAAACCACCGCATTTTGCAACTGTTTTTTAATTTCTTGGTTGGCAGAAATCCCAATCATTCCAATCCCAATTCTTACCATATCGAATTGATAATCAGCAAAATTTACAATCCCTGCGGAGTTCAAGATATGGCGAATGGGTGTATAACCCAAACCTTGCATCAACAATTCAGAGTTTTCACTAAAAACCTTTATTTGTTGCATCGTATAATCTTTTTCTTCCTCAACATCTGAAGACGAAAGATGGCTAAAAATACTGGAAACTTTTAAATCCATCAGCTTCAACTTTTGGATGAGGTTTGGTATTTCAATAGTCTTAAAACCAAGTCGATGCATTCCTGTTTCCAATTTTATATGAATTGGATAATTACCTTGGTAGCCTTTGCGTTTTAGCGTTTCATAGAACTGCTCCAACAGACGAAAACTGTAAATTTCCGGTTCCAGATTATAATCAATAATTGTATTGTAACTGTGCTGTTCGGGGTTCATTACGATAATCGGAGTGGTAATCCCGTTTTGTCGCAATGCCACACCTTCGTCCACATACGCCACACCAAGATAATCTATGTGATGATGTTGCAAAAATTCTGCAATTTCGTAACCGCCCAAACCGTAAGAGTAAGCCTTTACCATTGCCATCATTTTAGTTTCGGGTTTCAGGAAGGATTTGTGGATGTTGATGTTGTGCAAAATCGCATTCAGATTAATTTCCAAAACCGTGTCGTGCTTTTGCAATTCCAACTCATTTTTTACTCTTTCTATTTCAAATTTCCTTGCACCTTTTAGTAAAATTAATGTATCTTCTAAATGGTTTAGTGCTTTATTTTCAATGAGTTGTTGTGTATTATCGAAAGTATAAGTTTCAGTTTGTATTTTATTTTGTATTTTGGTAATCTCTTTACCGATGAGAAAAACTTTATCAAAATTTTGTGCATTCACCAATCTTATCACTTCGGGATAAAGTTCTTCGGGCGAAGTGCCTTCTACAAAATCGGTAAGCACCAATACTTTTTTCGGTTTGTTATACTCTTTTATAAATTGAAAAGCGATGACCAGCGAATCCAAATCCAAGTTAAAAGAATCATTGATGATGAGGTTATTCCTAATCGCATTGATGCTTTCCAAACGCATTTCCACAGCTTTTATGGCATTTAGTTTTTCCACAATTTTTTCGGTAGAAAATCCGAAGAAAAACATCACGGCAATTAGGCAAAGAGCATTGCTAAGTGTAGCTTCGTCCCGTTGTTTTGCAGGGAAAGAAAACGCTCCTTTTGGCGTTTCTACAAGAATATCTTTGCTACGGTCTGCCCAATCGCTGATGATTTTATAATCATTAGAAACATCAAAACCATAACTTATTAAATTTTTACTTGAATAAAGTTTAGTTATTTCACTTTTAACCAAAGTATTATCTCCATTATAAAAAATAGTTTCACAGGTTTGGAATAACTTTATTTTTTCTTGAATAAGTTGCAATTCACTTTCAAAATTAGCAGCGTGTGCAGAACCAATGTGCGTTAAAATTCCAACTTTCGGAGGGAAAATATTTGTCAAAATTTCCATTTCATTGGGCTTAGAAATTCCTGCTTCAAAAATCCCGATTTGGTGTTTTTCTTGGATTTGTAAAAGCGAAATAGGCAACCCGATTTGCGAGTTGAAACTCTTTGGGCTTTTCACCGTTTTATAATCATCGGCAAGGCATTGGTACAACCATTCTTTCACCATAGTTTTGCCATTACTTCCTGTAATTCCCAAAGTTATCAATTGGGGAAATTGCGTAAGATATTGCTTTGCCAGAGTTTGCAAAAAGGTTAAAGTATTTTCTGTAATAATCCAAGTAATATTTTTATTACCAATAGGTTTAATTTCAGTAATAATAATTTTTATGCCTTTTTCTATGGCGGATTGTATATACTTTTCCCCTGAATTTTTTTTAGTATTCAGAGCGATAAAAGCCGTATCTTCTGCCGAGAAAATACTGCGACTGTCAAAGGCAATATGTTTCACGATTTGCTCTCCGTTTCCTATAAATTCCGATTGTGTAATCTCGGAAATTTCTTTTACACTGAGGTTCATTTTTTACTTAGATTTATTTAGAAATTCATCTACGAATACTCGTCGGCTTACGGCTTCGTAATTTTCGGTTTCGCCAAGTTCCACCAATTCTTTTCCCGTAGAAGTCCGCATAGAATAATTAGCAAGATTTCCTGTTCGTTTGCAAATAGCGTGTACTTTGGTTACATATTCCGCAGTTGCCATCAGGGCAGGCATCGGACCGAAAGGGCGACCCATAAAATCCATATCCAAACCTGCAATTACAACTCTTACTCCACTGTTTGCTAGTTGGTTAGCAACTTCTACAATGCCTTCATCAAAGAACTGAGCTTCATCTATCCCAACCACATCGCAAGTCGAACCAAGCAACAAAATCTCGTTGGAACTTTCCACAGGTGTACTTTTTATTTTGTTAAAATTATGCGAAACCACATCTTCATCATCGTATCGGGTATCCAATTTTGGTTTGTAGATTTCCACATTTTGTCCCGCCATTTCGGCTCTTCTCAGCCTTCGTATCAGTTCTTCGGTCTTTCCCGAGAACATCGAACCGCAGACAACTTCCATCCATCCACTTTGTTTCGAGTGGTTTATTGTATTTTCTAAAAACATTTGTTAATTTAGCCGTAAGTTTTAAACTTCAAAAATAAGGAAAAATAAATAAGTTTTATGACACAAAATATAGAAGAAATACGCCAAAAATATTTTTTGGATTGTAAAAAAATAATTTCGGAACTGCTTTATGTAGAAGATGCAGACCGATTAATCGGTGAAAAACCGAAAGTAGAAGAATTGGCGGAAAAAATTTCTTTTCTTAAAATTTTGAATGAAAACTCCGAACTTTTTATTTCTGATATTAATGAAAATGAGGAAGTTTCAAACATCGAAAACTCGGGAGAATCTTTATCCTTAATTACAGATATTCCATTGATTGATGAAGAACCTCAGGTTTTAGAAGAAGATTTGGACGAAATAATTTCGGAACAGATTTTATTTTCAGAGGAAGAATTTTTAGAAGAAAACTCGGAGAAATTTTTGGGTGAAGAGGAATCTCAATCCGATGAATACGCCGATGTTTTGGAAGAAATTTTAGAAGAAAATAATTCAGAAGAAGAAACTTTGGAGGAAAATGTTTTGGAAGAGCAACCAATTGTTGTAGATTTACAAATTGATGATGAGGAAACTATCACAGAAACTGAACTGACAGCCGAGATAGGAGAAGAATCGGATTTCTTGCCAAACCAAGTAGAAAATTTGATAGATTTCGAGAATAATGAGCAAGTGGAAAAAGAAGCGGAAGAAATTCTATTAATAGAAGAAGAGGTTGTATATGAGGAAGTTACAGTTTCTGAAACTCATACATCAGAGCATCCAAATAATGAGGAAGAAAGTATAGAAGAAGAAGCTGAAGCACGAGAGCGAAAAATAAAATTAGCACATATAAAAGGGCTGAAAAATATACATTCTTTGTTTGATGACGAGTTTTTGGAAGAGGAAAAACAAGACGATAAAAGTTTGGTAAAATCCAATATTCCTATCGATTATATGGAAGCTGAACGTCCTAAACAGGAATTTAAATTGGATTTGAATGACAAAATTGCATTTTCCAAAATTCTTTTTGAGGGAAGCCAATCCGAACTGAACGAAACGGTTGCTATCCTCAACCAATTTAAAACTTTGGACGAAGCAAAGGAATTTCTCAGCGAAATGTATTACGCTAAAAAATGGGATAAAGTAGATGAATATGCACAAAGACTTTGGGCTTTGGTAGAAGATAAATTCCTGTAAATTAAATTGATAACAAACATTAATTAAAATAATGATTAAAGATATTTCAGATTTCCAAAACGTTTTTTTTATCGGAGTTGCAGGCGTTGGAATGAGTGCCATAGCACAATATTTGCAAGGAATTGGGAAAAATGTTTCGGGAAGCGATCGCTATTTTCATCCTGAAAAATATAACAAAACCCAAGCTCAGTTAGAAGCTGAGGGTATAAAATGTTTCGTACAAGATGGAAGCGGAATTACCGATAAAACCCAACTCATTGTAGTTTCCACAGCAATAGAAGATACCGTTTACGAAGTACAAAAAGCAAAAGAACTTGGAATTCCGATTATAAAACGAAGCGAACTTCTTGCCATAATTGCAAAGAGTAAAAAAACAATTGCTGTTGCAGGAACTTCCGGTAAATCAACAGTTTCAGCGATGTTATTTCAAATTTTACTTGATGCTGGTTTAGAGCCTTCTATCATTTCAGGAGCGGGATTAACGAGGATTATTAAAGAAGGAAAAATCGGAAATGCAGCCGTTGGAAAAGGAGATTGGCTGATTATAGAAGCCGATGAAAGCGATGGTTCTGTCGTTCAATACGAACCCGAAATCGGTCTTCTTCTCAACATTGATAAAGATCATCAGGAAATAGATGAATTGATTGATTTATTTAATATTTTTAAAAATAATACAAAAGGTTTATTCATTGTAAATCAATCGAATAAGTTGGCGAAAACTTTGCACGCAAATTCCGAAAACGATTTTGGTTTCGAGAATGATGAGGTAAAATATAACGCTATTAATTTTGAACAAGATGGATTAAAATTGTCATTCAATATTCTTGGGCAAAATGTGAAAATGAATGCCATAGGACAACATTCTGTGGAAAATGCTGCGGCTGCGATTGCTGTTGCAAATCAAATTGGGGTAAGTTTGGAAATTTGTGCCAAAAGTCTGGAACATTATGAGGGCATTTACCGAAGACACCAAATTCTTGGGAAAAAAAACGGTATTTGGGTGATTGATGATTATGCTCATAATCCTGCAAAATGTGCAGCAAGTATAAAGGCTTGTCAGCCTTTGGCGGAAAAAGTTGTGGCTTGGTTTCAACCTCACGGTTATGGACCAACTCGATTTTTGAGAAATGATTTCGTTGAGGAAATTGCCAATGCTCTTCGCCCACAAGATGAAATTTGGATGAGCGAAATTTTCTATGCCGGAGGAACTGCCGTGAAAGATATTTCCGCAAATGATTTGGTTGAAGATATCAAAACAAAAGGTAAAAATGCTTTTTTTGTTGAAAACCGAGACAACCTTTTGGAAAATATTCGCCCTCATTTGAACGAAAATACTGTACTTTTGCTAATGGGAGCGAGAGACCCTGGGTTGGAAGATTTTTGTAAGGGTTTATTTGAGGAGTTGTAAGCCTACCATAAATAAATTTATGGGTTTGGAAATCGCTCGTCGCTTTGCGACTTGGCACCGATGAGTCGCGAAGCGACGAGCGATATCTTAGCATTGGAATTTATTCCAATAAAAAATGCGAATTTATTCCAATCCAAAAAACAAAAAAAGAAAATGCCCAGTACCTATGTAAAAATATACATACAAGTAGTTTTTGCTGTAAAATATAGAGATGCTTTAATAAAGGAACATTTCAAGAAAGAATTGTTTGCAGTAATAGGAAATCTAATTAATGAAACAGGCTGTAAAACTATTATTGTGAATGGAGTAGAAGATCATGTACATTGTTTTTTTCAATTAAAAACAACGCTTTCGCTTTCTGATGTTATGAAAAGTGTAAAGGCAAAATCTTCGAAATGGATTAATGAAAATCCGTTTTTAGAAGGGCGATTCGAATGGCAACGCGGATTTGGAGGATTCAGTTACTCGCAATCTCAAATTACTGATGTATATAGATATATTGAAAATCAGGAAGAGCATCATAAAAAAGAAGTTTTTAAAGACGAGTATAAAAAATTATTGGAACGATTTGAAGTGGATTATGATGAAGACTATTGGTTTGAAGATCTTTCCTGAGGAGATTATCATAAATAAATTTATGGGTCGATAAATCGTTCGTCGCTTTGCGATTCTGGTGCAAGTCGCGAAGCGACGACCGATATCTTAGCATTGGAATTTATTCCAATCAAAAAAAAAAAATAGAATTTATTCAAAAAAAACAAAATGCAAACATCAGATTTTATATCCCGATACAACGAGATTTTCTCAGAAATAGAAGCTTGGGAACAGATAAAAAAATTAGAATTAACATTAATTAAACTGATTAAAACCTTAAATTCTGAATACGAAATCAAAAATAATATTGCGATACACAAAACCGCAACTGTGCATCAATCAGCAATTATAAAATCTCCTGCTATTATCGGGGAAAATACATTTATAGGTAATGGATGTTTGTTGAGAAATGGAGTTTTTATAGGAAATAATGCCGTAATTGGTTCGGGTTGCGAAATCAAAACGAGTATTATTTTTGATAATTCTTCAATCGCTCATTTCAATTTTATTGGAGACAGCATTATTGGAAATAATGTGAATTTAGAAGCAGGTTCCATCACAGCGAACCACTATAATGAAAGGGAAAATAAAACCATTTTCGTAAAATTTAGAGAAAAAATTATCAATACAGAGATTACAAAATTTGGAGCTTTGGTTGGCGATAATTCAAAAATTGGAGCAAACGCAGTGCTTTCTCCAGGAACAATTTTAGAAAAAGGAAGTATTGTAAAAAGATTAGAATTAGTAGAACAAATAAAAAATTAACCAGTCGCAAAGCGACGAACGATATAACAGCATTGGAATTTATTCCAATAAAAAATGCGAATTTATTCCAATAAAAAAATTAGTAATAAATATTAAATAAAATAATGCAAGGAATTTTGTATTTTGTTCCAACACCGATTGGAAATTTAGAAGATATAACTTTCAGAGCTATTAATGTTCTGAAATCCGTAGATTACATCCTTTGCGAAGACACGCGAACTTCGGGGATTTTGCTGAAACATTTCGAAATTTCCAAGCCAACAAAATCGTATCATCTTCACAACGAACATCAAACAACGGACCGAATTATTCAGGATTTAAAGAATGGGCAAAATATCGCCATCATTACCGATGCAGGAACTCCGGGAATTTCCGATCCAGGATATTTATTGGCAAAAGCAGGAGCGGATAACGACATCGAAATGATTTGCCTTCCCGGAGCAACGGCGTTTGTGCCAGCATTGGTGGTTTCGGGATTACCGAATAACGAGTTTCTTTTTGCTGGATTTTTACCTCAAAAAAAAGGAAGGCAAACGAAACTAAAACAATTGGCGGAAGAAAAGAAAACCATTGTTCTCTACGAAAGTCCTCATAAAATAAATACAACTTTGGAGCAAATAAAAGAATTTTTTGGGGAAGAAACTAGAGTAAGTCTTAGCCGAGAAATATCCAAAAAATTTGAAGAAACTAAACGAGGAATAATCAATGAGTTAATAGAGTTTTCTAAAAGTAAAACTTTAAAAGGAGAAATCGTTTTAATCATTAATAATTGTTGAAAATAATCGCAGAATAAGTTTTCATAATTAATGAAAATTTTGCCTCTGAAATTTTAAATTGTTTATCTTTGAAAAAATAAATTAAATGAAACTATTAGAAGGAAAAGTCGCACTTATTACAGGTGGAACAAGAGGAATAGGAAAAGGAATTGTGGAAGTTTTTGCAGCACAAGGAGCAAAAATTGCATTCACTTATGCAGGTTCGGTTGATAGAGCAAAAGAGTTAGAAAATGCTTTAAGTGGAACAACTCAAATTAAAGCATATCAAAGTGATGCGTCGGATTTTGATGCTGCACAAAAATTGGTAGATGATGTGATTTCTGAGTTCGGGCAGATTGATATTCTCATCAACAATGCAGGAATTACGAAAGATAATTTAATGCTAAGAATGTCCAAAGAAGATTGGGATACTATCATCAAAGTCAATTTAGATTCGGTATTTAATCTTACCAAAGCTGTGATAAAACCTATGATGAAAGCCAAGAGCGGCTCAATCATTAATATGACGTCTGTTGTTGGTGTGAAGGGAAATGCAGGACAAGCCAATTATGCAGCTTCCAAAGCGGGCGTTATTGGTTTTTCAAAATCTATCGCTTTGGAATTGGGTTCCAGAAACATCCGTTGCAATGCCATTGCTCCAGGATTTATTGAAACGGAAATGACGGCTGCTTTGGACGAAAAAACCGTACAAGGTTGGCGAGATGCAATTCCGTTGAAACGTGGCGGACAACCCGAAGATGTTGCTAATGCTTGCGTATTTTTGGGAAGCGATTTGTCGGCGTACGTTACAGGCCAAGTACTGAACGTGGACGGCGGAATGTTGACTTAAAAATGCTAATTCATTAAATATTCACTTTGCCAAAGTCTTGGGTTTTGGCAAGGTTTTTTTTTATTTTAAATATATGATAGTCAACGATAAAGAATACAAAAATCCATTGTTTGTTTTTGCAATGTCTGCCGAAGCAGGAAATTATTTTCAAGATGTGGAAACTCTTTTTACAGGTTTAGGAAAAGTAAATGCAGCTTATGAATTGATGAAAAAAATTTCGGAAAACCGACCCGACATCATCATCAATCTTGGAACTGCGGGAGGTTTTGGCTTCAAGAAAGGAGAGGTTGTGAATTGCACGGCTTTCGTTCAAAGAGATATGGATGTGTCCGAACTGGGATTTGAAAAGTATAAAACACCGTTTTCAAATGAAGAACCAATTTTAGTTTATGGCTTGAAAATGAATGATTTACCAAGCGGAATTTGTGGTACAGGAGATTCTTTTGAAACCAATCATAATACAGATGTTTACAATGTTGTAGATATGGAATCCTATGCTCTTGCATTGGTTTGCAAGAGAGAAAATATTCCATTTTTGTGTTTGAAATATATTTCTGATGGAGCAGATGATGATGCCGCAAACGATTGGAATGAGGAAGTGAAAAAAGCTGCCCAAAAACTAAGGACATTTTTTTAGAATTTTAAGGAATAAATTTAGTTTTGGTAATAAAATTATTTCCTCGATTTTCTCGTAATAAGTATATCTTTTAAACCAGATTGAATGCCTTGCCAAAAGAGATTAAAAAACGATTTTGTGGGATTTCTTTCTACATTTTCTATCGTTACACTTTCAGGGAATTTATTGGAATTGCTTTTTACCAACAAGTTTGCCAAGGTAGATAACAGCTTGTTTTTTTCGCCACTATCTTTCAGTACAGTTACTTTTAGTTGTTGGTATTTCATATTCATTGTGCCATCAATTTTGTGCTTATTTCCTTTGAAATCAAATCGTAGATTTTTTATTTCGCCTTCGGTTTTTATATTTAGATAAGGTTCTACAAAGGCATTAATACTCGTTGCAGGCAAATCAACAATCTGCCCTGAAATGGAGAAATCGTCATTTCGATTTGCAGTGTTCATCGTCCAATTTACAGACATTGGAGATGCATTCATAAATCGACATTGTATAGAAATTGGGATTTGCGTTGGTCGGTTTGGAAACTTTCCTGAATTAAGGTTTTTCACATTCATATTAAAATCTGCAAACACCAATTTTCCTGGTCCATTGCTTTTTGGAGTATCTTCCTCATAAACCAAAACCGATTGTTTTATATCCAAATTTTTGATGTATAACGGGAATTTTATATTCCGTAATTGTTCGGAATACATAGCTTTTATGCTTGGGTCATCAGGTGGTATTTTACTCCGAAAAATATTGGCATCCAATCCTGTAATTTCCGCTTGTTCTAAATCTATAAAAGGCGTTTCGGATAGCAAATCTATCTTCCCATTTAGTGAGATTTTTTTTGCATTTAGGTTGTACAAATCTTTTTCCACAGGAATCATTTTGATGAATTGTGCTCGGCTTACCAAAGGTTTTACAGCTAAACTTTCGGCATCTAAACTTTGTTTCGTTAAATGTAATTTTCCTAAAGTTAAAGCGTAAAATTTATTGATCTTGTAATCCAAATTTTTCGTGGAAATTTCATAGTTCTTTACCGAAAAAGGCAAGGTTTGTTTTATAGTTTGTTCATTTATTATCAGTTGGTTAGCTTTTATAGAAAGATGTTTGAGCTTGGTTTCGTTATTCCCTTTTTTTAGAGTAATTTCAGACTCGCCTAAATTTATTTTTTCAATAGTTAATGGAAAAGCAATCGCATCAAAATTTGCTTTTTTTCCAGTTGGTTTTTTAGGAGCAGTAATGTTTCCAAAAATTTTAGAAATATCCAAGCTTGTTGCGTTTAGTTTTAATTTTTTATCAATAAATCCAAATTCATTTATCTTTAAAGAAATGTCATATATTTTAGCATTTGTAGAAGTTTTATTTGAATGATAGACTGTAGATTTTACAACTCCATTTTTTATTTTTAATAACTTTGGATTTAGAGTAATTTCTGAAAGGCTTATCAATTGATTATCAGTATTAAAATCAGTATTTTTTCCATTAAAATTAAAATTTTTATAGCGAAAAGGGATTGGCTCTTTTATACTCGTTTTATCGACTTCTAAATTATTGATATTCAGATTAAAATCTTTTATCGATAATTGTTTTGTTCCATTGGGTTTTACAATATTCAACATTGCGTTATTCATTTCCAACTTTCCAAGGATTGCGGTATAATCCATTGGCT
This sequence comes from Cruoricaptor ignavus, assembly GCA_030538575.1. GTDB lineage: Bacteria > Bacteroidota > Bacteroidia > Flavobacteriales > Weeksellaceae > JAUNTR01. Next base: position 12,296 of record JAUNTR010000012.1, read on the forward strand.
TTTTTGTAGCTTGGTTTCCTTTATTTTCAGTATATATTGTAATGTTTGGGTGCTGTAATTTAATCTCGGATAAAGAAATTTTATTATTCTTAAAAATAATTTGTTTTAGATTGATTTTATTTATTTTTAAATCAAAGAAAGTATTTTTATCAGCATAAGATTTTTCTGCAAAATTAGGAGAAAGCTCAAAATTATCAATACTCATTATACCATTTTTTGTAGAAATATTTTGTGCTTTTATAATGTAGATTTCATCAGGATTATAGAAGAAATTTTTTCCGCCAATGCTATATTTTTCCAAAGCAATGGGCAATTGGTTTTCTACAGATTGTTCGGTCATTTTAAGGTTAGAAACCGCTAAATTAAGTTGGTTTACCGATAAAAATTTTTGATGATTATTTCGATGAATTATAATATTTCCATTGGATATTTTTATATTTTGGAAGCCTATAGGATTATTTTGTTTCCCAGTTTTATCGTTTATAGTTTTCGCCAATCTAATCGAAAGATTGGGTTTTGCCATATACAGATTAGAGGAGTTTATTTTCCTCCGAACCAAAGCATCCCAAATTCCCAAGCGATTTATTTTCAAGGTGTCTATCGTTCCATTTATGTTTGTAATATTTTGGTTATCAGTATTTTTGGTTTTTATTTCTAATCCCGTAGCGATAATGTTTCCGGTTTCCAATTGTACCGAAAGGTTGTTGTAAGATATTTTGTAATCCGAATTATTTTTTATGAAATCTGGAAGTTTGTGTTGTAGCCAATAGTTGAAAGCCAAGTTTCCCAGACCAACCAAGGCGGCCAAGGAAATAACTGAGATTATAATTATTTTCAACCATTTTTTCATGATGAATCATTTGCTATATTGTGAGCTCTACCACATAACCTTCGTGGGAACGAACATTCATCACAAAACCACCATCAAAAGACAAATATTGCCCTTTTATTCCTTTTAGAATTCCTTCAAATTCAGGATGTTTGTCCAGCGTAAAAGCCGATATTTTTTCAGGAGCTTCATACGGATAATCTAATTTTACAATATCCGCATTATTTCTATAAAATTTTTGAAAATCTTGCGGGAAATATTGTTCTATTTTATTCCGAAAATCCTCTAAATCCAAATCATCTTCATAGGTGTCAGCAAGCATTTTTTTGTAATTGGTTTTATCTGCGATATGTTCTTTTAGGGCAACTTCAATCATTCCTGCTTCGTATCGGTTTTCGGTTTTAGCAATCGGTAAAGCAAAGGTTGCTCCTTGGTCTATCCAACGTGTTGGGATTTGTTTTTCCCTTGTTACACCTACTTTTACATCGCCTGTATAAGCCAAATAGACAATGTGCGGTTGCAATTGTATTTCTCTTTCGATTTCCAAATTTCGCTCTTCTTCGCCCAAATGTGCACGAGAAAGTTCTGGGCGAATAATGGTTTCGCTGGCGTATGGACTTTCAAAAAAACATTTTTTGCAAAATCCCATTCGGAAGATTTTTTCATCATTTCCGCAATTTACACATTCGTAACCAATATGCTTTATTTTTATTTTTTTATTAATTAATTGATTAATGTTGATGAGGTTGTGATTTAGGTTAAGATAATACTGTATTGGCTCACCGATTTGCGTTGTCATCTTTAAAACTTGTCCTTGAAACTGCATTGCTTTTCTTTAATTAAAATTTCAGTAAAAATAAACATTAATTTTGAACTGGAAATTTCTTAAATTTGTGGCAAAGAAATTTATCGACGCAAGAGGTTTTATTTATAATTAAAGAAAAACTATATTCAACCGAATTTCTTTGGAAAATATAAAATGATGAATTATTTAGTTACTGGCGGAAGCGGATTTATAGGCTCGCATCTTGTAGAAAGTTTATTAAAAGATGGACATTCTGTCATAAATATTGACAATTTTGATGATTTTTATGACTATAAAATTAAAGTAGGAAATACGTTGGAAAGCGTTGGCAAACCTAATCAATTTTCTTTTGATGAGAAGGAGAAAGATATTTTACGTTTGGCAAACGAAACCAAATCAGATGTTTATCAATTTTATTATCAAGATATTAGAGATAAAAAAGGCTTAGCCAAAATTTTCCAAAATCATAAGATAGATATGGTGGTTCATCTTGCGGCTTTGGCGGGTGTTCGTCCGTCCATAGAACGCCCGATGGATTACGAAGAAGTGAATATAAAAGGAACGATGAACCTTTGGGAATTGTGTAAAGAGTTTGGGATTGATAAATTTGTTTGTGCTTCATCTTCAAGTGTTTATGGTAATAATGAGAAAGTGCCATTTGCGGAAACCGATAGTGTAGATCGCCCGATTTCGCCTTATGCTGCGACTAAAAAATGTGGGGAAATTTTAGGACACGTTTATCATCATTTATATAAGATAGATATGATACAATTGCGGTTTTTCACCGTTTACGGTCCAAGGCAAAGACCCGATTTGGCAATTCATAAATTCACAAAATTAATTTCCGAAAATCAAGAAATTCCCTTTTATGGAGATGGTTCTACGGCGAGAGATTACACTTTTGTAGAGGATATTATAGATGGCATTCGCAAATCTATGACCTATTTGGAAAACAACAAAAACGTTTACGAAATCCTGAATTTAGGCGAAAGCGAAGTCATTAATCTAAAAGAAATGGTTGCAACAATAGAGGACACTTTGGGCAAAAATGCTACAAAAAATTTATTGCCAATGCAACCCGGAGATGTACAAAAAACTAATGCCGATATTACGAAAGCCAAAACTTTGGTTGACTACAATCCAAGCACAAAGTTCCAAAATGGCATAAAAAAATTTGTGGAATGGTTTTTGAGAAAAACGACTTAGAGTTTGAGCAATCTTTTAATTTAAGAAAAATAAAAGCAAACCATTAAAAATCAGGAGGGAATAATTTTGAAATTCCACCTATTTTTATACTTTTGCAAAAAGTAAAAAATACAATATATGTACTGGACATTAGAATTAGCTTCATATTTAAGCGATGCCCCTTGGCCGATGACCAAGGCGGAACTTATAGATTACGCCATCCGTACCGGAGCTCCAATGGAAGTGGTAGAAAACCTGCAAGCCATAGAAGACGAAGGAGAAATCTACGAATCGATAGAAGAAGTTTGGAGCGATTATCCAACAGATGAAGATTTCCTCTGGAACGAGGACGAATATTAAACAATGCAATAGGCTTCAGGCAAAATGTTTAAAGCCTATTTTGAATTTCAAATAACGCACTGTGGTGCAATAATTTATGAGCTTAGAGCCTCCTGCTGTAAGCCAAAAGCCAAAAGAATATGAGTTTTTTAGAAAAAATCCTAAAAGGTTTCTTGGGAGATAAAAATGCCAAAGATTTAAAAGAAGTAAAAAAAGTAGTCGCTAAAATAAAATCCGTAGAACCGACAATAGAACAACTGTCGGACAACGAACTTCGGGAGAAAACCAACGAGTTCCGAAATCAGTTGAAATCGGCAACGGAGAAAATTTCTTCCCAAATAGAGCAAACCAGAGAGCAGATAAAAACCACAACCAACGTGGATGAAAAAGAAGCCCTGTTTGCCAAGATAGATACTTTGAAAAAAGAATCTTATCAAATCGAAGAAAAAGTCCTTAGTGATATACTTCCCGAAGCTTTTGCATTGATAAAAGAAACTGCCAAAAGATGGGCTACAAACGGAGAAATCCGTGTGAAAGCTACCGATTGGGACAGAGAACTCGCAGCTACCAAAGATTTTGTGGAAATACAAGGCGAAGATGCCGTTTGGAAAAACAGCTGGAACGCACATGGCACACAAGTCGTTTGGGATATGGTACACTACGATGTACAATTTATCGGTGGAGTTGTTCTCCATAGCGGTAAAATCGCCGAGATGGCAACAGGAGAAGGTAAAACCCTTGTGGGAACTTTGCCAATCTACCTCAATGCTTTGCCCGGAAGAGGCGTACACGTTGTAACGGTAAACGATTATTTGGCGAAAAGAGACTCCGCTTGGATGGGGCCGCTTTACCAGTTCCACGGGCTTTCCATAGACTGTATAGACAATCATCAGCCGAACTCCGATGGTAGAAGAAAAGCCTACAATTCCAGCATTACTTACGGAACAAACAACGAATTTGGTTTCGATTATTTAAGAGATAATATGGTAACCAATCCATCTGAGTTGGTGCAAGGCGAACTGAATTTTGCAATTGTAGATGAGGTAGATTCCGTTTTGGTAGATGATGCCAGAACGCCGCTTATTATTTCAGGACCTGTACCACAAGGCGACAGACAAGAATTTGATGTTCTAAAACCATCTATTGATAGAATTGTTGCTGTACAAAAACAAACCGTTTCTCATATCTTCAACGAAGCTAAAAAATTAATCGCAAACGGAAATACCAAAGAAGGTGGTTTCAAACTTTTGCAAGCGTACAGAGGTTTGCCAAAATCCAGACCATTAATCAAATTCCTTTCCGAAACAGGAAACAAAGCTTTACTACAAAAAGTAGAAGCACAGTATATGCAAGATAACAACAGAGATATGCCGATTGTGGATAAAGATCTTTATTTTGTTATCGATGAAAAAAACAATCAAATAGACCTTACCGATAAAGGTGTAGAATATATGTCTGCTGGGAATGAGGATAAAGATTTCTTCGTTCTACAAGACATTGCGACCGAAATTGCAGAGTTGGAAGCTAAGAATTTAACTAAGGATGAAGAGTTCGAGGCTAAGGAAGAATTATTCCGAAACTTTGCAGAAAAATCCGAAAGAGTACATACTTTAAATCAACTTTTGAAAGCTTATACGCTTTTCGAGAAAGATGATGAATACGTAGTTATCGATGGCGAAGTGAAAATCGTGGACGAGCAAACAGGGCGTATTATGGAAGGTAGAAGATATTCCGATGGATTGCACCAAGCGATAGAAGCCAAAGAAAATGTAAAAATAGAAGCGGCTACCCAAACCTTTGCCACGATTACCTTGCAAAACTATTTCCGTATGTACAACAAATTAGCGGGAATGACGGGAACGGCGGAAACCGAAGCGGGAGAACTTTGGGAAATCTATAAATTAGATGTGGTTGTAATCCCGACCAATAGGCCGATACAAAGAGATGACAGACAAGATTTGGTATTCAAAACCAATAGAGAAAAATACAATGCTGTTATCGAAGAAATAGAAAGACTAACCGCTGCGGGAAGACCAGTTTTGGTCGGAACAACTTCGGTGGAAATCTCCCAATTACTTTCCAGAGCGTTGCAGTTGAGAAAAATCTCTCACCAAGTCCTCAATGCGAAACTTCATAAAAAAGAAGCGGAAATTGTGGCAGAAGCGGGAAGACCAGGACAAGTTACCATTGCTACCAATATGGCAGGTCGTGGTACGGATATCAAACTTTTGAAAGAAGTAAAAGATGCAGGCGGTCTTGCAATTATAGGAACTGAAAGACATGATAGCCGACGTGTAGATAGACAGCTGAGAGGGCGTGCAGGAAGACAAGGCGACCCGGGAAGTTCGCAGTTTTATGTCTCTTTGGAGGATAATCTGATGAGGCTTTTTGGCTCGGAGAGAATTGCCAAAATGATGGACAGAATGGGGCATAAAGAAGGCGAAGTCATCCAACATTCTATGATTACCAGGTCTATCGAAAGAGCTCAGAAAAAAGTGGAAGAAAACAACTTCGGTATCCGAAAAAGACTTTTGGAATACGATGATGTAATGAACAAGCAGAGAGATGTTATCTACAAAAAAAGAAAAAATGCTTTGTTTGGCGACCATTTGAAATACGATATTACCAATATGATTTACGATGTATCTCAATCTATTGTAAATCAAGGGAAAATAGATGGTGATTTTAAAGATTTTGAGTTTGAAATCATTAAAAACTTTACAATGGAATCGCCTGTATCTGAAAGCGATTTTAAAAATAAAACGCCACAAGAACTTACAGAAACCGTATTCCAAGCCGCACAGGAGGATTATAGAAAACGATTGGAACTGATGAAAGAAAAAGCATTCCCGATTATAGAGAATGTCTATCTGAACCAAGGTTCTATGTTCAAAATGATACAAGTACCGTTTACCGATGGTCATAAAACAATGACGATTGTTACGGATTTAAAAGAAGCCTACGATACCAAATGCCAAAACTTGGTAGATGATTTCGAGAAGAATATTACGCTTTCCATTATCGATGAAAATTGGAAACTCCACCTGAGAGAAATGGATGATTTGCGACGCTCTTCGCAAGGTGCGGTTTACGAACAAAAAGACCCACTCGTAATTTACAAACAAGAGTCTTTCCATTTGTTTAGTGATATGGTAGATAAGATTAATAAAGAATCTATATCCTTCCTTTACAAAGGCGAAATCCCTGCGTAAAAAGAAAATGAATTTTTATTATACACAAAGATGCCTCACATTTAGGAGGCATCTTTTTTAATTGCTAAATTTTATTCATTATTTATATACCAGTGCTTAGGATGTATTGCTGCGGGCTTATGTTCATACATTTTTTTATATTCTATTGACCATTTTTCAATATTCGTATTATAACTGTAATTTTTATGTAAAAACTTTCTGCCGAATCCTAGCACAATTACTGTGGAAACCCCAATTTGTATTAATAATTGTTTTTTTAACATCAAAAATAACGGAATGCATATAATAGAATAAATTAAAGCCAAATAACGATCATCAGTATATTCTACCCTCAGCTTTGTAAACTGTATAAATAAGATAATCAGTAAAGTGGTAAACCAGTAATAGGTAGTCCAATAGCGTTTTTTTATAAAAGTATATATTGCTATAGGGATTATTATAAAATACCAACTTACGAATATTTTTTCCTTCAAAGTACCTGTTAATAGTGTATTCAATTTATAGTCGAAGTTTGCAATAAACCGCTGGAAAACTCCCATACTAACATTTTCAGACTTAATGCCAAAAGAGCAAATCATCATAAATATAACTAATAAAAAATATATTGCCATAATCTTATATTTTTTGCGAAAATATAGTTTATACATCAATAAAGGAAAAAAAGGCAATCCTAATACGCCGTTTAAAAGGCATATAGAAATAATGATATAGAGAAAATAAGTTTGGGTTTTAGATAATGAATCGAAATCATATAGCAATAGTACACCAAGTATAATGGGAGTAAGGAATTGTAGATTAATAGTGTTTAAAAATATCTCTTGGTAGTAGTTGAGTATAAAAAAAATAGATAATCCTAAACAAAATTTGAAGCAAAAATCGTTTTGTATTTTTTTTGAATTTATATTATTGATGACAAATATCAGTAATAACCAAAAAATAAAAGAGCATATTGTTGTAAAGTAAGGAATATATTTGTAATTGAATAAACTGGATAGGTATAAAGTAACGTTTGGAATTATTGAAAAATATCCTTGGTGAGGCTTGAAAACAGATATTATCCCACTTTCTATTGAACTTTTCAAGTAAACAACACCTTCTTCAGCCCATATTCGAGGCTCAGACAAAAACGGTATTGATTTAAATATAAATAAAGCAATCAATACCCCCCCCCTATTTTATTTAATCGATTGGTAATCATAACATTAGATAACTAAGAATAAAAAATATTAATGCAAAGATATAAAATATTAGTAGTATGGTTGAGAATTAAATATTTTTTGTAGAGAAAAGCGAGTTTTTTTCTGATACATCTCATAAATCTATTTTTATTTTAATTATAAATCATAAAAAATTAGTAATTTTATGACCTCAATTTAATTAAAACAGAAATGGCTCTAAAAGATTTATCAAAGCAAGTGGCTTTGGGTATAGATGTAGGAGGTACCAATACCAAATTCGGTTTGGTGAACCACCGTGGTGATATTTTAGCAAAAGGTTCGATAAGAACAGACGAGTTCGAGGAGGTAGATGATTATATAGACCAACTTTATAATACACTAAAACCATTGATTGACGAGCATTGCCAAGATAAATCTTTGGAAGGAATAGGTATAGGAGCTCCAAATGCCAATTATTACAAAGGAACCATAGAACACGCCCCAAATCTAAAATGGAAAGGCGTAATTCCTTTCGCTCAAAAAATGAAAGAAAAATTCGGAATGCCTTGTAAAATTACCAATGATGCCAATGCGGCAGCTCTCGGCGAAATGCAATACGGAGCCGCCAGAGGAATGAAAGATTTTATTATGATGACGCTCGGGACAGGGGTTGGTAGCGGTATTGTAAGCGGTGGAAATTTGGTTTACGGGCACGATGGTTTTGCAGGAGAATTGGGACACACCATTGTAAAACCAGGTGGAAGAAAACATTGGAGTACAGGCTCCGAAGGTAGTTTGGAAGCTTACGCATCTGCAACGGGAATTGCCATTACGGCAAAGAAAATGAGAGCCGAGTTTCCAGAATCTATGCTGAACCAATTTGCGGAAGAGGAAATAAATTCTAAAACCGTATTTGAATGTGCCGAAAAAGGAGATGCAACAGCCAAAGAGGTTTTCCGATATACGGGACAAAAATTGGGAGAAGCATTGGCGAATTTTGTAATGTTCTCTTCACCCGAAGCTATTTTGCTTTTTGGTGGAGTTATCAAAGCAGGAGATTTTATTCTGAAGCCCGCCAAACTGCACATGGAGAGAAATCTATTACCGATTTTCCGAGGAAAAGTTTCTTTGGTTTTCAGTGAGTTAGATGAAGCTGATGCTGCAATACTTGGTGCAAGTGCATTGGTTTGGGAGAAATAATTTTTCTAAATTTAAGAAAAAAAACAATTCTAATTTTTAATAAAATAAATCCGCTTCTAAATATAAGAGGCGGATTTATTTTTGATATTAAAGCACATCATCCTACAAAAAAAATGATACTTTTGTAATCTTAATTTTAAGTAAAGAAAAAAATGAACTCAGAAAAAAATAATTTGGAATATATAGTTTTTGGTGGCGGATGTTTTTGGTGTGTAGAAAGTTGTTTCAATATGTTGAAAGGCGTGAAAAAAGCCACATCGGGTTACTCGGGAGGAGATAAGGAAAACCCGACTTATGAGGAGGTTTGCACAGGCGAAACGGGACACGCAGAAGTGGTGCAGATTGCTTATCATCCCGATGAAATTTCCTATGAACAACTGATGGAAGTGTTTTTCTTTCTGCACGACCCAACGCAACTGAACCGACAAGGTAATGATGTTGGCACACAATATCGCTCCGTGATTTTTTATAAAAATGAAGAAGAAAAACAAAATGCCGAAAAAGCCATAAAAAAATCCCAAGCCTCAGGAAAATGGCAAGGCGATTATGTAACCGAATTGGCAAAGTTTGAACAGTTTTGGAGTGCAGAACTTTATCATCAAGGTTACTATCACGAAAATCCCAACACGCCGTATTGCTCCGCTGTTGTAGGACCAAAAATCCAAAAATTTGTAGCGTATTTCGGAGAAAAAGGTTGGCTAAAATCTTAATGAGATACTTTAAATAAAGTCATTTAAAAATCACATTCTCAGCATTTCTGTGTGAGGTAGATTGTCTTCCAGATATTTTTTTCCTGTATCTTGAAATCCAAAATCGGAATAAAATTTCAGTAAATAATCCTGTGCAGAAATTCTGATTTTTGAGGTTTTATATCTCGCTTCTATTGTATTGATAGCGAAACGTATCAAGGATTTTCCCAGTTTCAGATTTCGGTAATTAGGATTGGTTAGCACTCTCCCTATCGAGGTTTCTGCATATTTTATGCCTTGCGGAAAAATTCTGCAATACGCAACAACTTCTCCTTTATATTCAGCCCAAAGGTGCAATGCTTTTTGGTCGGTATCATCGCAATCGGGATAAGGACAATCTTGCTCTACCACGAAAACATTTATCCTTACTTTTATAATATTATACAATTCTTCGGTTGTCAATTCGCCGAAGGATTTCACATTCCATACCACTTCGTTAATCATCAAACCTAATTTTATTATTCTCCAAAAATGAATTGGTTTTATCTATAAAGTTCAAAATTTCGTCCGTTCCTTCTTTCTTTTCGGCAGAAGTTACAAAGATTTCTGGCAAATCTTCCCAAGTTTTCAGCAATTCGGTTTTATAGTTTTCTACATTTTTTATCGCAACATTTGGTTTCAGTTTATCCGCTTTTGTAAATACGATGGAGAAAGGGATGCCGTTTTCGCCACACCATTCTATAAACTCCATATCTATTTTTTGTGGCGTGTGCCTTATATCTATCAGCACAAAAAGATTGACTAAATTTTTGCGATTGAGGATGTAATTGGTAATGAGTTTCTCGAAATCCTTTCTAATAGACTTGGAAACCTTAGCATAACCATAACCTGGCAAATCGGTAAGATACCAATTTTCATTGATTAAGAAATGATTAATCAACTGTGTTTTCCCTGGCGTTTGCGAGGTTTTTGCCAAATCCTTATGGTTCATCATAGCATTGATGAGCGAGGATTTCCCGACGTTGGAGCGTCCTATAAAAGCGTATTCCGCCAAATTGGGTTCGGGGCACTCTTGCCACTTTTGGGAACTTTTTACAAAAACAGCACTTTTTATAATCATTTCAATTTTCTTTATGAATTAAAACACAATAGGGCAATCAAAAATTATTTATTTTGAATTAAGGAAAGGTTAAGTATCTATAACGTTTTCAGCCAGTTGTAGAGAATTTCGTTGAACTCATCAGGTTTTTCCATCATTGCGGCGTGTCCACATTTATCCATCCAAAACAAACTGGAATTAGGAATTAGTCTATCCATTTCCACAGCAACTTCTGGTGGAGTTACATTATCTTGTTTTCCCCAAATAATGCAAGTTGGTGCTACAATTTTGTGCAACTCTTTTTCCATATTATGTTTTATGGCACTTCGGGCGAGCATCACGGTTTTTATACCTTTGCCTCTGTCGTTCACTATGGAGAATACTTCGTCCACCAATTCCTCAGTTGCCACATCGGGGTTATAAAAAACTTCTTGAGCCTTTTTGCGAATATATTCCCTGTCATTTTTTCTTGGGAAACTATCCCCGAAAGAACGCTCGTACAAACCAGAACTTCCTGTAAGTACAAGGTTTTTCACCAACTCGGGACGAGATAAAGTTAGGATTAGTCCGATATGTCCACCCATAGAATTTCCTACAACAGTAGCAGGTTCGCTCACTTCTTCTTCTATAAAAGAGGCAACATATTTTGCAATACTCGTAAGATTGGTATTCAGAACAGAAAGTTCATAAATTGGCAACTCGGGAAAATAAACCCGATAACCTTTCTCCGAAAAGAATTTTATCAACTGAGTAAAATTACTCAATCCTCCCATAAGCCCCTGTAATAAGACAATAGGACGACCTTCCCCTTCTGCAATAAATCTATATATTTTTTTCTTTTTAGCTTTAAAAATCATAAAAACGCCTTAAGCAACCACAAAAATACGAATTTAACAAAAGCAATCCCAGAAAAATATAATCCTTTTTTTGAAAGTGTTTAATATTTTTCTCGAAAATCTTGCAACGTCCCCATTATAAACATATTTTTAAGGTTAAAAAAATCTGAGCCCCAAATTTTCAATCACCTGATTAAATAATTTGTTTTAATCAAAAAATGTTTTATCTTTGCCTCGAATTTGATAGTGTAAAGAAATGATTACCGTAGAAGAAGCTAAGGAACTTTCCACCGAAGAAAAAATAAAAGAAGCCGCACGCACGGTCTTCCACAAGAAAGGGTATGCCGCTACGCGAACCCGAGATATTGCGGACGAAGCCGGGATAAATCTGGCGTTGCTCAACTATTATTTTCGGAGTAAAGAAAAACTGTTCCAAC
>JAUNTR010000262.1 GCA_030538575.1 Cruoricaptor ignavus
ACACAATTATTAAGGAAACCTTGCTCTGCCATCCATTGGTCGCTATAAACTTTTGTAATGTATCTGGAACCGTGGTCAGGATAAATAAGAACCACAACATCATCTTCTGTAAACTGATGATAATTAGCATATTGCATTAATGCTTGGGTTACTGCACCTGTTGTATATCCTCCCATTATAGCTTCTTTTAGAGCAATTTCTCGGGTGCGGTATGCAGACATTTCATCGTTTACTCTTACAAACTCATCAATTTTATCGAAAAGTAAAGCTCCCGGAATAAGGTTTTTCCCCATCCCTTCTATTTGATAAGGTCTTATATCGTCTTTATTAATTTCCCCTGTTTCATGGTAGCCTTTTAGTATAGAACCCAAAGCATCTACTCCGATAATTTTGATATTCGGATTTTTTTCCTTCAAAAACTTAGCAGAGCCTGAAAGTGTTCCTCCTGTTCCTGTACAAGCAAATAAATGCGTAATTTTACCTTCGGTTTGTTCCCAAATTTCAGGACCTGTGGTTTGGTAATGTGCATCTATATTCAACTCATTGAAATACTGATTAATATAAACTGAGTTTGGCGTTTCGGAAGCAATTCTTTTCGCTACTTCATAATAAGAGCGAGGGTCGTCTGCTGGCACATTTGCAGGGCAAACATATACCGTTGCTCCAAGGGCTTTTAGATATGCTATTTTTTCTGCCTTCGTTTTATCGCTTACAGCGAGTATGCATTTGTAACCTTTTACGATAGAAACCATTGCAACGGAAAAGCCTGTGTTTCCCGAAGTGGTTTCTACAATAACGGAGTCCGATTTTAGGATTCCTTTTTTCTCTGCATTATTTATAATGTGTAGTGCTATTCTGTCTTTGGTAGAGTGTCCGGGATTATAAGATTCTAACTTTGCGAAAACCTTTGCCGGAATACCTTCGGTAACTTTATTTAGTTTTACCATCGGTGTATTTCCTACAAGTTCCAGAATATTGTTGTAAACATTTGTCATTTTACCTTATTGAATTTTTACTAAAAAATCGTTTGCAAAAATACAACTTTTTTTTGTTTTCTAATTTTACTAAGTCAATTTTTGATTGCGAAATATGATTTATATCATTTTTACCATTTCTCTATTCACACAAATTTCAGTCCAAAACATTAGGATTCATTAGTTTTAAAAACATTTTTTGTAATATTGATAAATTTATCTTTAATAAAAATTATATTGCACATACTTTAAAATTAAAGTCCAAATTGCCTAAAACCAATTCTTTAATTAAAAAATATCCTACTTGAAATTCATTCATTTTTTATTTTTTTGAAAAAAATTGAGTGTAAAGTCTTTCATCTACGAACTTTTTCTTAAATTTGTAAACCAATAAAAAAGAAAATCTAACAAAGAAATATTATGAATCTTCACGAGTATCAGTCTAAAGAAATTTTAGCGAAGTATGGCGTTGCAATCCAGCGTGGTTTTGTAGCTAATAACGTGGGCGAAGCAGTAGATGCTGCCAGCAAACTAAAAGAAATGACCGGAAACGAGGGTTGGGTGGTAAAAGCCCAAGTACACGCAGGTGGTCGTGGAAAAGGTGGCGGTGTAAAGTTCTCCCCTAACTTGGACAAACTAAAAGAAAACGCAGAAAATATTATCGGGATGCGTTTGGTAACTCCACAAACTTCTGCGGAAGGGAAATTGGTAAACTCGGTTTTGGTTGCCGAAGATGTTTACTATCCAGGAGAAACCGAAACTAAGGAGTTTTATGTTTCCATCCTTTTGGATAGAGCACAAGGCAAAAACACCGTAGTATATTCCACAGAAGGTGGTATGGATATAGAGCACGTTGCGGAAGTTACGCCACACCTTATCCATAAAGAAACGATAGATCCTGCTCTTGGCTTGCAAGGTTTCCAAGCGAGAAAAATTGCTTTCAACCTTGGTTTGGAAGGTAATGCTTTCAAAGAATTTGTAAAATTTATCTCTAACCTTTACAATGCTTATGTAGGAATTGATGCTTCTTTGTTCGAGATTAATCCTGTTCTTAAAACATCTGATAACAAAATTATCGCTGTGGATGCTAAGGTAACTCTGGATGACAACTCGCTTTTCCGTCATAAAGATTTGGCTGAACTAAGAGATAAAAGAGAGGAAGATCCAATGGATGTAGAAGCTGGTGAAGCTGGTCTTAACTTTGTGAAACTGGATGGCGATGTAGCTTGTATGGTAAACGGTGCAGGACTTGCCATGGCAACTATGGATATTATAAAACTTTCGGGAGGGAATCCTGCAAACTTCCTTGATGTAGGTGGTACAGCAGATGCTGCGAGAGTAAAAACTGCTTTCGATATTATCTTGAAAGACAGCAATGTAAAAGCTATTTTAATTAATATCTTTGGGGGGATTGTACGTTGCGACAGAGTGGCACAAGGTGTGGTAGATGCTTATAAAGCGGTTGGGCAATTCCCAGTTCCACTAATTGTAAGACTGCAAGGAACGAATGCTGAAGAAGCTAAAAAACTGATTGATGAGGCTGGATTGCCAATTCACTCGGCTATTACGCTGGAAGAAGCAGCTAACAAAGTAAAAGAAGTTTTGGCATAAAAACCATAAACTCTAAGATATAGAAACCGCCTATAAAATAGGCGGTTTTTTGGTGTTAAAATTCTTTAATTTTATTTTAATCGACGAAAGTTTCCATAATAATATCTTTTACTTTTTTAATTTCACTTTCAGAGATTTTATTAAAAACTTTCATAACTCTTTGTTTATCAATTGTTCTAATTTGGTCTATCATTACAAATCCTTTGGTAGAATTTCCTTTAATTTCAATTCTTGTCGGATAGTTTTTAGAACTATTTGTAATAGGTGCGACAACTATGGTCTGAATATTTCTATTCATCTCGTTTGGTGATAAAACGAGGCAAGGTCTTGTCTTTTTCACTTCACTTCCAATTGTTGGGTCAAGATTTACAAGAATAATTTCGTATTGCTTCAATTCCATTCATCAAAATTTTCGTCTTCAAAAATATCATCAATCAAAAGTTTATCGTCCCCATTATCGTGCATTTTTTTAAAGGCTTTATCCCAATTTTTGCGAGGTTCTACTTTGGGTTTCAATACGATAAATCCTTTTTCTAAAATCAATTCTACCTTATCTTTAATTTGATATTTTTCAAGAATAATTTTAGAAAGCCTAATTCCTTTGGAGTTCCCAATATTTATAACAGATAATTCCATAACTCAATTTTGTTATTACAAAGTAATTACAAGTATTTTAATTATCAAAATTTTAAAATAGAATTTTTGCTTAAATCATAAACTTTAA
>JAUNTR010000263.1 GCA_030538575.1 Cruoricaptor ignavus
TTTCCTTCTTCTGTACCTATATATAATAATGTTCCGTTTATCTCAGATTCAAAATCTTGTACGGCTTTATCTGTTTCTATCTCTGCTAATATATCTCCTTCTTTTACTGCATCGCCAACTTTTTTATGCCATTTGGCAACCTTGCCTTCCGTCATTGTATCGGAAAGACGAGGCATTGTAATTACTTCTGCCATAATTTTTTATGTGTTAATGTGATGATTTGATGATTAGGTAATTTGATAATCATCTCATTACCAAATTATCTAATTACCTAATTTTAGTTTTCTAATTTATCAAGGAAAGGATAGTCTTCTTGTGCGTAAACGTATTCGTAGATTTTTTCTGCATCTGGATATGGCGAATTTTCCATAAACTCTACACATTCTTCTACAAACGCTCGGGAGTTGTTATCTATATGTTCCAACTCTTGTTCTGTTGCCCAATTGTTTTGCAAAATCCTGTCTTTAACCAAAACGATAGGATCATCTTGTTTATGCACTTCTACCTCTTCCTTGGTTCTGTACGGCTCTGCATCGGACATAGAGTGTCCTCTGTAACGGTAAGTTCTGGCTTCTATAAAAGTTGGTCCATCGCCTCTTCTTGCTCTTTCTATTGCTTCGTAAGCGGCTTCTGCAACTTTCTCAGGATCCATAGCATCTACTGCCATACACGGCATTTCGTAGCCTAAACCAAGTTTGTAAATATCCTCGTGATTGGCTGTTCTTTTAACCGAAGTTCCCATTGCATATTGGTTGTTTTCTACAACGAAAACTACAGGAAGTTTCCAGTTCATTGCCATATTGAAGGTTTCGTGTAGCGAGCCTTGTCTTGCAGCTCCATCTCCGAAGAAACAGATATTTACGGCTTTTCTGTCGAAATATTTATCGGCAAAAGCTATACCTGCACCCAAAGGAATTTGTCCCCCCACGATACCGTGTCCGCCATAGAAACGGTGTTCTTTGCTGAAAATGTGCATAGAACCGCCCATTCCGCCAGAAGTTCCTGTGGCTTTACCACAAAGCTCTGCCATTATTCTTTTAGGATCTACGCCCATTGCCATTGGGTGTATGTGGCAACGGTAAGCGGTAATCATACTATCTTTAGATAAATCCATCGCATGGGTAAAACCCGCAGGAATAGCTTCCTGACCATTATATAAATGGAGGAAACCTCTTATTTTTTGTTTCAGGTAAAGAGAACGGCATTTGTCTTCAAACCTTCTCCACATCGTCATTTCTTCGTACCATTTTAGGTAAACTTCTTTAGAAAATTCCTTCATTGTTGTTGAAATTATACCGCAAAAGTAGGAAAATTTCTCGGTTTTTATATAGTTCCATTAATTAAAAAAACTTAACTTTGATTTTAATATGACCGAAATGCCCAAAAATAAGGACAATATGCCACGATATATTTTATCTATTTCCCGACTGGTTTCTAATTTTTTTAGTCCAATTGTTTCGTTATTGCTTTACTTTTTTTACCATAGTTGCAATAGTGGAAATTGGGAAACTTCTATAAAAGAATTTTTGCCAATACTTTTCATTATCGTAATTCCTATTTCGGGATGGATTTATTGGAATGTGAGACGAGGAAATTATACGGATTTGGATGTTTCGGATAGAATGCAACGCAATAGTCTTTACATATTTATTGCTGTGGTAATGGTGGTTTATCTATTGTTTTCTTATTTTATCAATGGGCATTTGGATTTTAGAATTTTGTTTCTTTTCTTACTTTTAATTACGATGCAAATCAGTAATTTTTTCATTAAAAGTTCTATGCACACCGCACTGAATGTTTACGCTGCCGCTTTGTTTTTCGCAGAAAGTCCAATGTTAGGATTAGCGTGGTTTTTTATTGCCGCAATTGTTGGCATCAGCCGTATTATTTTGAAACGACATACAATAAAAGAAGTCTTGATGGGAAGTTTTCTTGCCACGATATTTTCTTTTATTTATATATTTACAACTTTACAAAATTTATAACAGATTATGAAAATAAATACTTTAACTATTGCTGAGGAAAATATTATGCAAATTATTTGGAAACTGGATTCCCCTTTTATGAAGGATATTATGGATGCTTTTCCCGAACCAAAACCTCACCAAAACACCGTTTCTACTTATTTAAAAATTTTGGTGGACAAAGAATTTTTGAAAATCGAAAAAGTAGGTAGAATTAATAAATATATTTCTGCCATATCTTTTGAGGAATACAAAAATTATATTCTGAAACATTTTTTGGAAAATTATTTTTCTAATGATGCCGAGCTTTTGGTAAAAACCTTGATTAAAGACAATTTCTTGAGCGAAACCACTTTGCAAAATATGTTTGGTAAAAACTTGGAAATCACCGAAAAACCTATGCCTGAAAAAACGATAGAAGAAGCTGCCATTAGCGAATATTTAAAAAGATTAACCGAACCCGACAAGAAAAAAAGCAGGGATAAGAAAAAGAAAACCAAAAAGAATAAAAAATAAAATCCATATCCAATGAAACCCAAAATACAAAAACTGTACAGCAAAACCACTGAGGTTTTCCTGCGTTATCCGACAATTATTGCCGTAGCACTAATCGCTGCAATATCTGCTGTGATTGGTATAGAAATGGATAATTATTTCGATTCCGAACATCAGTTCCAAGTTGGGAAATTAATTATTATTTCCACGATTGGGATTTCTGCAATGTTTGCCGTAAAAATGCTCTCGCAGAGGATTGGCAAAGGATTTCTATTGGAAAGTATTACAGCGATTTTATTAATAAGTTTCTATTTTGTTTTACCGAAAACAAAAACCGATTTTACCATTATTCACTTCATACTTTTGGTGGTTATTTATATATTGTCGCATCTTTTGGTTTCTTTTATTGCATTTTTAGGAAAAGATAAAGAACTGAATTTTTGGCAATACAACAAAAATCTTTTCATCAATATTTTCCTTACAGTCGTGTTTACGGGTGTTTTGGTTGGCGGATTTTTGTTGGCAATTCTTGCGGTAGAACAACTTTTCAATTTCAATTTTAATGGACAAATTTATCCGAAAACCTTTGTTTTTCTTGCTATTTTGGGAAGCACTTTGATATTTTTAATTTTCAATGATAG
The DNA here is from genome assembly GCA_030538575.1 of Cruoricaptor ignavus. Taxonomy (GTDB): domain Bacteria; phylum Bacteroidota; class Bacteroidia; order Flavobacteriales; family Weeksellaceae; genus JAUNTR01. The sequence continues at coordinate 3,101 of JAUNTR010000263.1, forward strand.
AGGTTTACCGAATTTGGAAAATGATGAAAATTATCCGCAGATTCTCAAATTTTTCACACAGTTTGTATTAGTTCCGTTGCTGTTTATTTATTTGGTAATTTTGTATTTTTACACAGGCAAAATATTAATCAATTGGGAATTGCCGAGAGGTTGGGTTTCTTATTTGGTTTTAGCCTACTCCATTGTCGG
>JAUNTR010000264.1 GCA_030538575.1 Cruoricaptor ignavus
GAATACACGGAAAAAGAATATGTTTCTGATGACACAATGTACCAAGAAGCACAGAAAAAATTGGAGGAAGAACGAAAGAAAAATCAACCTAAAACTCCTCAACGGATTAGAAAATAATTGAGAAGAGAGAATAGAACAAAGAGAAAAGAAGAAAGAGGATAGATTACACTTTTTATTTCCTTTGGGGAAGATGTTTATTTTATTAAAAATACTTTAAAGCAAATTGATAATGCAAGAAGATTTCTTTAAATACCAAGCTCAAACAACGGCATTTGCCTCAGCTTTCCAAGTGGAAAAAGCATCGGGCAGCTACATCTACGGAACAGATGGCAAAAAATATTTAGATTTTGTAGCGGGCGTTTCTGCCAACACTTTGGGGCATTCGCATCCCAAAATTGTTTCTGCCATAAAAGAACAAACCGACAAATATCTGCACGTAATGGTTTACGGCGAATATGCCCAAGAAATGCCCGTAAAACTGTGCAAACTTTTAGCCGAAACCACACCCAATCCTCTGGAAGTTACCTATCTTGTAAACTCTGGTGCAGAAGCCATAGATGGTGCTTTGAAACTCGCCAAAAGATATACGGGAAGAGAGCAAATTATTTCTATGAAAAACTCTTATCACGGTAATACGCACGGTGCACTTTCGGTTTCGGGGAACGAGGTTCACAAGCGGGAATTTCGCCCATTATTACCAATGGTAGATTTCATTGAATTTAATAATGAACAAGAATTTTCCAAAATCACCGAGAAAACAGCTTGCGTTATCGCAGAAACCATACAAGGTGCGGCAGGCTTTCTGTTGCCCGACCAACATTATTTCAAAAATTTGAAAAAAAGATGCGAAGAAGTCGGTGCGTTATTAATTTTAGATGAAATACAACCTGGATTTGGGCGTACAGGCAAACTTTTTTCCTTCGAGCATTACGATATGGTTCCCGATATTTTGGTAATGGGCAAAGGTATGGGAGGAGGCGTTCCTGTGGGAGCTTTTATGAGTTCTAAGGAAATAATGCAATCGCTTTCGCACTCGCCAAAGTTGGGACATATTACCACTTTTGGTGGAAATCCATTAATTGCTGCGGCAAGTTTTGCAACTCTAAACGAGGTTGTAAACAGCAATTTGATGTCCGAAGTAGATGAGAAAGAACAACTTTTGCGAGAGTTGTTGGTTCATCCAAAAATAAAAAACATCAATGGTAGAGGTCTAATGCTCGCTGTGGATTTGGGTTCGCCTGAGTTTACTTTACAAACTGCAAAAAAATGTATGGAAAAAGGATTGATTGTTTTTTGGCAACTTTACCGTAACGAATATCTGCGAATTTCTCCACCGCTTACTATTTCTCTTGATGAAATAAAAGAAGGTTGCCAAATTATTTTAGACGTCTTAAACGAATCGTGATAAAAAACATAAAAATATATTGTTATAAATTGTAATAATCTAAAATAAATTTATATATTGCACGACAATAAAAAATGCTAAAATATGGCGAAACATAAAGTTCAATATGAATATCCAATGCATTGTCTTTCAGAGATTTTGTATGAATATCTTGCAAGTGCAGAAGGCTTGGCAGAATGGTTTGCAGATGATGTCGTAGAAAAAGGAGACGACTTTTATTTTAGCTGGGGTGGCGGTCCGGCAGAAAAAGCAACACTTATAAGGTACAAACCCGAGAGTTTTGTGAGGTTTCGTTGGGAAGAAGATGAGGGAACTAAAAATTTCTTTGAAATGACGATTGTCATCGATGAAATCACCGAAGATTTAGCCCTGAATATTACAGATTTTTGCGAACCAGGAGATGAGGAGGAAAATAAACTTTATTGGGAAAACCTTATCGAAAATCTGCAAATAAAATTAGGAGCTGCATAGGGTTTCTATATTTCCCTAATAATTAAATTGATGAGCGATTTTTCGTTCATTATTTTTTTAAATTAAATACAAAATTTACAATGATTTCTAATAACATATTTACTTCAGAGTCATTTTCTCCTATCAATCGGGCATTTTTGTTTGGCGATGCAGTAAAAGTTTCTTTCTTTATAAAAGAGGCAAAACTCGTAATGGCAGAAGAATGCTATTTTTTCCTAATGGCATCTATGCGAAAAATGAGAATGAATATTCCGTTGGATTACACGTTGGAATTTTTTCAAAATCTATTTGCAGAACAGGTTCTTTCCAAAGGAATAAATAACGGGATTATCCATTTTTTGGTTTATCGAAATTCAGATGAAAAACCATTGCAAAAATCTGATGTCTCATTTTGGTTTTCTGTGGAAGAATTTCAGAGCGATATTTTTTCGGTTCAGGGTGATTATACTTTGGATTTGATAAAAGAAATCCACGTGAACAACAATTTGCTAAGTAACATTCGCATCCATTCTGCGGAAAATATTTATGCGGAAATTTATGCCAAAGAAAATGATTTAGACGATGTTATCTTGCTAAATCCCAACAAACGCATTGCAAGAAGTATTTTTGGGAACTTGCTTTTCTTGGAAGGAGATATTATAAAAATCCCAAAACAAACCGAAGGTGCATATATTTCTCCACTAATGGAAAATTTTGTAACCTACACTCACAAAAACCGTTTGGCGAAAATAGAACAAGCCGAAGTGATTGCCTTCGAAAGCCAAAAAGCAGAGGAAATATTATTAATTTCCGATGAAAAAGGTATTTTTTCCGTTGGTAAAATTCGCAATAAAACATTCCCAAACCAACGTTTCACAGAAATGATTGAACAATGGCGTATGAGTTTCGCATAAATTTCACCAAAATTTTTACGATATAAAAACTCAAAAAAAAACCTCATCCGAAAAGATGAGGTTTTACATTTTATCAAGAAAAAAATTATTTTTTCTTTGCACCTGCAACAGCGTCAGCCAATTCTGCACCAGCTTTAAATTTCGCTACTTTTTTAGCAGCAATTTTAATTGGTTTTTTAGTTGCAGGGTTAATACCTTGTCTTGCAGCTCTTTCCGTAACGGAGAAAGTTCCGAAACCTACTAAGGCAACTTTACCGTCTTTTTGTTTCAAAGTTTCAGTTACGTTTGCCATGAAAGATTCCAAAGCAGCTTTAGCAGCAACTTTTGTAATTCCGGCATCTTTTGCCATTGCGTCGATTAATTCAGACTTGTTCATAATTGTAATTATTTAGAGTTAGTTTATTTTAGCAAATATAATATATTTCTCAAACTGTACAAATTTTTTTGCAAAATTTAACCAAATTAATATTTTTATTTCAAAGTCAATAATTTTGATAATTGCTTTAAACCTAAAT
>JAUNTR010000265.1 GCA_030538575.1 Cruoricaptor ignavus
TTGCGGAAACAGGTGCTACGGCAACCTGAACGGGATTGGTAAGCATTGTTCCTGCCAAATCGCTGATTTCCTTTGGGAACGTTGCCGAGAAAAATAAGGTTTGTCGTTTAGTGGGAAGTAATTTTACCACACGTTTTACATCGTGTACAAACCCCATATCCAACATTCTGTCGGCTTCATCCAGAACAAAAATGTTGAGATTTCTAAGGGAAATAATGCCTTGCGAAATAAAATCCAGCAATCTGCCCGGCGTAGCAACCAATATATCTACACCCTTTTTTAGGGCGGTTTCTTGTTGTCCTTGTTTTACACCTCCGAAAATAACCAAAGTCCTTAGCGGTAAATGTCTTCCATACGCTTTGAAACTTTCTTCAATCTGTATGGCAAGTTCTCTTGTTGGCGTAAGAACCAACGCTTTTATTTGGTTGTTTTTTATGTTTTTTTCTGTAAGATTTTGCAAAATCGGGATGGCAAAGGCAGCCGTTTTTCCCGTTCCTGTTTGGGCTGTTCCCAGCAAATCTTTGCCTTGTAAGATATTAGGAATCGCCTTTTGCTGTATTGGTGTTGGTTGTTGGTAACCTTCTTCCGCTAAGGCTTTTGTGATAGGTTCTATAAGTTTTAGGTCGTTGAAATTCAATAGAATGTATTTTAATTAAAATTAGTTTGTGTTTTTTAGAATAAATGAAAAAACGTTGCAAAGATAGGTTAAATAATATTAAGGTGTTTTTTAGGTCCAAAGTTTCATGTTCAAAATTCAAAGTTGTGAATGATTGTATTGCGTTGTATTTATCCAACATTAAAATGTTGGTTTGTGAAATCGCTCAGCCCTTCGGGCTTAAAATCCGCTGTCCCCCGAAAGGAGGGAAAGCGTAAAGTCTTTGCTCTTTATTCTTTTCTCTTGGCTCTTGTTCCCAATTTTCCGTATCTTTGGCTTTAATTAAAATCAATAGAAATGCTTATAAAACTAAACAGAATAAACGACGATTTCTTGTTTGAGTGTACCAATTCGCAAGGCAACAGTATTTTGCTGGATAATGTAACCCAACCTGGGGCAAAAGGCGTTTCGCCAATGGAAAGTGTACTGATGGCTGTTGCAGGTTGTAGCGGGATAGATGTTGTTGCAATCCTGAAAAAACAACGCCAAAATATTACCAATTTTTCTGCCGAAGTAGAAGGCGAACGCATACAAGTTGATGAAGCCAAACCTTTCAAAACCATTACGGTAAGATTTTATTTGGAAGGAGAAATCGATTCTAAAAAAGCCTACAAAGCGGCACAACTTTCCTTCGAGAAATATTGTTCAGTTTCTAAGACTTTAGAGCCTAATGTAGAAGTTTTCTACGAAGTCTTTTTAAATGGAGAAAAGGTAATGGATTAAAAGTGGATGCTTTTTTCGTTTAAAAAAACACACCGTATTTTGTGGAATGCGGTGTGTTTTTAGTTTAGGCAAGTCTTGGTTGTATTAGCTTGGCTACGGTTGCTGTCCAGCCGCTTTGGTGCGATGCTCCTACACCTTTGCCGTTGTCTCCGTGGAAATATTCGTAGAACATAATATAGTTCTTGAAATGCTCATCTTGGTCGAATAACGAATTTCCTCCATTGAAGGCTCGGTTGCCGTTTTCGTCTTTCAAAAAGATAGATTGCAATCTTTGGCTGAGGTTATTGGCAATGTAATCCAAGTTCTTTTTTTCGCCACTACCTTTCGGGAATTCTACTTGCAGGCTTTCATCGTAATAATAATGGAAACGTTGCAAACTCTCAACAATTAGAAAATTGATGGGAAACCAAATCGGACCTCGCCAATTGCTGTTGCCACCAAACATACGGCTATCGCTTTCTGCGGGCAGATATTTTACGGTGTATTTATTTTCATTAATCTCAAATTCAAACGGTTGGTTTTCATAGATTTTGGACATCGAGCGAATGCCATAATCGGAGAGAAATTCGTTTTCATCCAACATTCTTGTAAGGATTCTTGTGAGGCGATTTTTTCGCAAAACGCTCAGTAGGTGTTTTCTGCCTTTTCCCTCTACATCCCAATGGGAAACCAGTTTGGCGAGTTCGGGTTTGTTTTTCAGTATCCAATACATTCTGGCTTTGAAGTTGGGCAGTTTTTCTAATAATTGATGCTCGATAACTTCTACTGCAAACATTGGGATTAGCCCAACAATGCTCCTTAATTTTAATGGAGTAGATTCGCCGTTTTCTCTTTGCAATACATCGTAGAAAAAGCCATCTTCCTCGTCCCAAAGCCCGCCATTGTCTCCGATGTTTTCCATAGCTTCGGCAATGTACAAATAATGTTCGAAGAATTTTATAGCCATATCTTCGTAAACGGGATTGTATAGTGCAAGTTCCATAGAAATTCGCATCATATTCAGGGCGAACATTGCCATCCAACTTGTGCCGTCGGCTTGTTCCAAATGTTCGCCGTTTTGGAATTCCGTATTTCTATCGAAAGCCCCAATGTTGTCCAAACCAAGAAATCCGCCACCGAAAATATTGTTTCCATTAGTGTCTTTGCGATTGACCCACCAAGTGAAATTGAGGAGGAGTTTTTGGAATACACTTTCCAAGAAAACGAGGTCGGGTTTGCCGTTTATTTTTTCATCAATTTTAAAAACTCGGAAAGTGGACCAAGCGTGCACTGGTGGATTTACATCGCTGAAATCCCACTCGTAAGCAGGCAATTGTCCGTTTGGGTGAATGTACCATTCTTTGGTGAGAAGCTTCAGCTGGTGTTTGGCGAAATCGGCATCTAACACAGAAAAAGGAACGCAATGGAATGCTAAATCCCAAGTGGCAAACCAAGGATATTCCCATTTGTCGGGCATAGAAATGATGTCTTTGTTCTGCATATGTGCCCAATCTTTGTTGCGAACATAGTGGTCGAAATTTCTTTGGATAGGAAATTTTGGGTCGCCTTTCAACCATTTGGAAACGTTGTAATAATAGAATTGTTTGTTCCAAAGTAAACCCGCAAATGCTTGTCTTTGTACGTTTTTTTCGTCTTCAGATTTTATGTCTTTTTGTAAATTGTTGTAGAAATCGTTTGCTTCTTTTTCTCGAAGTTGGAAAACGTCATCAAAATCATAGAAAGCGTCTTCCATTTCGTGTGGACTTAGCCTGAAATCGAAAGTTTTGCTTTCACCAGCTGCCAATTCGGTATCAATAAGAAATGCGGCTTTTGTTCCAATATTTTTTGGATTTATCTTGTCTAATCCTTTGGTTACGAAATCATTAATTCCATCTTTAAAGAAAAAGTTCTCCGAAGGTT
>JAUNTR010000266.1 GCA_030538575.1 Cruoricaptor ignavus
TTTAGTAGCGGGGACACGACTCGAACGTGCGACCTCCGGGTTATGAGCCCGACGAGCTACCTACTGCTCTACCCCGCGATATTGGACTGCAAATATACGACTATTTTTTATATATGCAAACTTTTTATCAAAAAAATATTTTTTTCTATTTTAATAACTTTGCATCATGGCAAAAATATTGAAAATTTATCCCGAAAATCCGCAAGAAAATTTAATCGAAGAAGTTGTAAAAACTCTTACAAATGGCGGAATTATCATATATCCCAGCGATACAGTTTATGCTATTGGTTGCGATATTAATAATATAAAAGCAATGGAAAAATTGGCTCAGATAAAAAAAATAAAATTAGAAAAAGCACAGTTTTCCATTATTTGTAATGACCTTAGCCACTTGTCGGCTTTCACCAGACCGATAGATAATGCTGTATTTCGTTTGCTAAAAAACAATGTTCCTGGTCCGTTTACCTTTATTTTAGAAGCCAACAAAAATTTGCCTTTGGCGTACAAAGGTAAAAAGACCATTGGTATTCGTGTGCCAGAACACTCTATTCCTCAGTTAATTGTGAAAAAACTTGGGCATCCCATAGCTTCCACTTCTATAAAAGATGAGGACGAAGTGATAGAATATTCCACCGACCCAGAACTTATCGCAGAAAAATACGACCATTTGGTAGATATTGTAATCGATTCGGGATATGGTGATAATGTGGCTTCTACTATTGTAGATTTAACCAGTGGACAACCCGAAATTATAAGACAAGGGAAAGGAGAATTGTAGATTTTAGGAAAAATTTAATTAAAGAAAAAATTACTCCCCGTTTTCCAAAAGATAATCTTTTAGCCGTTCGCTCAGTACTTTTTTTGCACGCATAATTCGTACTTTGGTATTGGCAATGGAAAGGTTGAGTTCTTCCGCAATTTCTTTGATGCTTTTTTCTTCAAAAAATCTTAACCTAATGACTTCTTGGTAATTAGCGTCCAAAGATTCTATGGTTTTTATAATCTCTTTTTGGTCTTCATCCGAGATTAGCAATTCTTCGGGAGAGCGGGCAAATTGGTTTTTCACGTTTTCCAGCCCATCGGAAATGTCTTCGTTTTCCCTACTTTTTTTTCTCCAAAAATCGATAATTGTATTTTGGGCAATCGTAAGAATCCACGTTTTAAACTGAAAATTCGGGTCGTACAAATCCAACTTTGTCAGCACTTTGGAGAATACGGTTACGGTAAGTTCATCAGCCACATTTTCGTCCTGAACTTTCTTCATTACAAAAGAAAATACATCTACCCAAAAGGTATTGATGAGTTTGGTTTGCGATTTTTGATTTTTCTGTTTTGCAGATTCTATTAAGTTCAGAAGTTCGTTGTTATCGGGCATTTTATCGATGAAAAATTTTAACAAAGATAATATTTAAAATCTAATTGTATTGATGAAAATTGGTTTCGCAAATTCCATAAAAACCATCTGTGTTTAATCGAAAAAATCATTACCTTTGGTTCTTCAAAAAAAATAAAAAATTATGAATCATCAACCGGTGGAAGGGTTTTCTAAACTAACGAAACCAGAAAAAATAGATTGGATTGTAAACGAATATTTAGACGGAAACCAAGATTATCAGCAGATTTTATTACAATATTGGAATAGCGATGCCGATTTGCAAAAGTTGCACGATGAGTTTTCGGAGAACACCATTTCCAATTTTTATATGCCGTATGGGATTGCCCCGAATTTTTTAATTAATGATAAATTATTCGCTCTGCCGATGGCGGTTGAGGAGAGTTCTGTGGTTGCTGCGGCATCTAAATCTGCGAAATTTTGGTTGGATAAAGGCGGTTTCAAAACCACGATTATCAATACCGAAAAATTGGGACATACGCATTTTATACTGAATGTAGAACCGCACAAACTACAACATTTTTTTAATTTTAGTTTAAAGAAAAAATTGCTGGAAGCTACCGAAGACATCACAGCAAATATGCGAAAGCGTGGAGGAGGAATCCTAAATATACAACTGATAGACAAGACTAAAGATTTGCCTAATTATTATCAATTAAAAGCGAGTTTTGATACCGTAGATTCTATGGGAGCAAATTTTATCAATTCTTGTTTGGAGCAATTTGGGAAAACCTTGAAAGAGGAAATTTTCAATAGCGAAGAGTTTACCGATGCTGAAAAATCTACACTACAAATCGTGATGAATATTCTGTCCAACTACACGCCAGATTGCGTGGTAAGAGCAGAGGTTTCGTGCCCGATTGAGGATTTGAAAGACGATAGCGGAATTTCTCCCCAAGAGTTTGCTTGGAAATTTAAACAAGCTGTAACTATCGCAGAAATAGAACCTTACCGTGCTACAACGCATAATAAAGGGATAATGAATGGGGTAGATGCTGTAGTAATCGCCACAGGAAACGATTTCCGTGCAACGGAGGCTTGTGCCCATGCTTACGCTGCTAAAAACGGAACTTACCAATCGCTAACGCATTGTACCACAGATAACGGCATTTTTAGATTTTGGATAGATTTGCCAATTTCCGTAGGTGTTGTTGGCGGATTGACGAATTTGCATCCTTTGGTAAAATTTTCTATGGCATTGCTGGGAAAACCATCCGCACAAGAATTAATGAGTATTTTGGCGGTTTCGGGCTTGGCACAAAATTTCGCAGCACTTCGTTCTTTGGTAACTACGGGAATACAAAAAGGACATATGAAAATGCACCTGCTGAATATCCTAAACCAATTGGGAGCAACGGAGGACGAAAAACAATATTTCGTAACTTATTTTAAAGATAAAACCGTAAGCCATCATGAAGTAATTACGGAATTTAATAGATTGAGAAATAAATAATTAAACCTTTAATTTTCTAATATTAATGAAAACATTCACACTAATTTTTGGAGCTGTTTACGGCTTATTCTCTATAATTTTGGGTGCATTTGGAGCTCACGCTTTCAAGAAAATTCTTTCTCCGGAAAGATTAGAAAGTTTTGAAACTGGCGTTCGTTATCAAATGTATGCTGCGTTTTTCCTTTTAATCGTCGGTTATATTTTGAAATTTGAAACTGGTTCGGAAAAGTGGATTTCTTGGTTGATGATTCTTGGGACGATATTTTTCTCGGTGAGTATTTATTTCCTCTCATTCCAAGATTATTGGGGCGTTAACCTGAAATTTCTTGGACCAATTACACCAATTGGCGGATTGCTAATGATATTGTCTTGGGCAATGCTTATCTTCTATTTTGCCAAGCAAAAATTTTA
>JAUNTR010000267.1 GCA_030538575.1 Cruoricaptor ignavus
AGCGTAGAAGCCTGTGTAAGACGAGATAAACCCATATAATAATGAAGCCCAGCACCTACCGATAAACTGAATTTCTTTTCTTTTTCGGGTAAAACAACAGCGTATTCATTCCAAGCATCATGAAAAAATAATCCTGTTTTTTTGCCAACACCATAACCACCAGAACCCGAAGAACCGTGTATGCCTCCACCATTGAAGTATTGGTTGTTTACCCCAATATGCGTTACAATCATATATCTTTTGGATATTTGTGCAAGAGCCAACAATCTCAGTCGCCTGTTCCCGATAACCCAAGCATTGTCAGTTGCTTCATCTGCAACCATAGAACCTGGATTCAGTTGTGAGTTTCTCAACCAGATTTGATTCCAGAGAATAAATCTCAGGTATTTCTCTCCATTATCGTTTAAGTTTACTTTCAAACCGCCACCATACTCGGGAGAACCTTGTGAATAAAGTATATTTCCTAAAAGTGAAAATATAGCTAAAGTTAATAATTTCTTCATAGTTTCATATTTTTTTATCTGATTTTTTGTCGATACTAAATTGAAACTAAAAATTTATATGAAGAAATTTAATATATATAATTGGTAATAGTATATTTAATGTAAAATAGATTTTAATTTTTAGGATTATACATTTTATTTCTTAAAGCGTTCCCACTTAATCATCATATATTTATCCCCAAATTCTGTGATGATAATTCCTGAACCTTTCAGGTTATTTTCTTTTTGAATGAAATCTATCAACTCACTTTGTTTAAATACTTTATAAACTGGATGAAAGTCTGAATGTGGCGGACGTTTTAGATTGTATTTTTTTATCCAAGAACTAATTGTAACGTGCGAAACACCAATAATTCTTTCTATTTCACGATAAGATAATCCTTCCAAATACAGTTGTAAAGCTTTGGTTACAAAATAATCATCAATTTGTTTTCCCAGCTTTTTTACAGTGAAATAATATTTACAGTCTTTACATAAAAACCGCTGTCGTTCCTTTACTATTCCACTTTTTACAATATTGTCGCTTTGGCATTTTGGGCAGTTATTTTTCAAATATATATTAATTTAGCAAAATATACAAAAGAAATACTTAAAATTAATATTAGGTATTCAATAAAATTTTTTTTAATTTTGCATTCAATGAATACAACAATTCCTTTTGATGATTTATTGATAGGTGGTAACCCCACAAATAACGATATTTATTTTATTTAACGAAGTCATTTTTTGGCTTCGTTTTTTTATTTTATTTAAAACAATATAATTATGATAGAGTTAGCAAGAATAAGCAAACAAGAAATCGAGAAAATTTTAGACAAAGCCATAGAGTTTTCCGAAGGCAAAATTTGTAAAGCCGCACAAGATATTTTTGTTTCCAATTTGTTTTTTGAAGACAGTACCAGAACCCGTGTAAGTTTCGAGGTTGCCGAGAGAAAATTAGGCTTGCACGTTATCCCTTTCGATGCACATACAAGTTCTGTAAACAAGGGCGAATCGCTGTACGATACAATGAAAACATTGGAAGCTATCGGGATTAATTTAACAGTTATCCGCCATAGCAAAAGCAAATATTACGAAGAATTATCCAAAGTAGATTTGCCTATTATAAACGCTGGAGATGGCGTAGGACAACACCCGAGCCAAAGCATATTGGATTTGCTGACGATAAAACAAGAGTTTGGTAAATTTGAAGGATTATCCGTAGGAATTGTAGGTGATGTAAAGCATAGCCGAGTTGCCAATTCCAACGCCGAAGTGCTGAGAAGGTTAGGTGCAAAAGTTCATTTTTCTGGCCCCGAAGATTGGTTCGGACAAGGCGAAATGATGAACGGGATTTACAGAGATTTAGATCACTTAATCCCCGAAGTAGATGTCCTAATACTCCTAAGAATACAGCACGAAAGACATCGTATACCACTTAATCTTGGTGCATCAGATTATTTTACAAAATACGGATTGACCAAAGAGCGAGAGCAAAGAATGAAACCAAATGCTATTATTATGCACCCTGCACCGATTAATAGAGGTGTAGAAATAGATACCGATTTGGTGGAATGTGGTCGTTCAAGGATTTTCAAACAAATGGAAAATGGCGTTTTTGCAAGGATGGCAATTCTGAAAAATGTTTTAGAGAGAAAAGGATTCAAATTCGAGGAATTTTAAATTATATTCTTAAAAAGTAAAAATGAAGAAAAAATTGATATTAGCTTCCGGAGAAGTTTTTCACGGAACAGGTTTCGGAGCGAATACCGATACCGAAGGCGAAGTGGTTTTCAATACAGGGATGACAGGTTATCAGGAACTGATTTCCGACCCATCGTATTGCGGGCAAATTGTTTGTATGACGTATCCGCTTATCGGGAATTACGGCATCAATAGAGATGACTACGAAAGTATAGAACCTGCCATAAAAGGTTTAATCGTAAAGGAATTATGCGATTTGCCCTCCAATTTCCGTACACAGATGACTTTGGACGAGCTTTTCAAAAAGAAAAACCTATCGGGAATTTCGGGAATTGATACCAGAAAATTAACCAGAATTATCCGAAATCACGGTGTACTAAAAGGTAAAATTGTAGATGAAAATACCGATGAACAAAGCGTTATAGATTACCTTAACCAAACCGATTTCCCGATTAATCAAGTTGAAATGGTTTCCACAAAAACACCTTACGCAGCACCAGGAAGAGGGCTGAAAGTAGTTTTGGTAGATTTCGGTTCAAAGCTCGGCATCATTCGGGAACTTTCCCAAAGAGATTGCGATATTATCGTAGTTTCACAAGATACCACAGCAGAAGAAATTTTGTTGATGAACCCCGATGGCGTAATGCTTTCCAACGGTCCTGGCGATCCACAAGATGTAAAAGGTGCAACGGAAATGATAAACGGATTATTAGGAAAAACACCGATTTTCGGTATTTGTTTGGGGCATCAGTTAATCGGTTTGGCGTGTGGTGCAACAACTTTTAAACTGAAATTTGGGCATCGTGGTGGCAATCATCCAGTCTTGGATTTAGAAAAAAATAAAGTAGCCATTACATCTCAAAATCACGGTTACGCAGTAGATTCCGAAAGTTTGAAAAACACCGATTTGCAAGAAACCCACATCGCTCTAAATGATAGAACCAACGAAGGATTAAGGCACAAAATTCATCCTTGTTTTTCCGTGCAATACCATCCCGAAGCTTGCCCTGGACCAGAAGATGCCAATTATTTATTCGATGAGTTT
>JAUNTR010000268.1 GCA_030538575.1 Cruoricaptor ignavus
ACGGCAGCTTGCACTTCGTGGATTTGGTTATCCTTAGCCCATTGTCTTGCACCTTGCAACGTATAATCTGCCAAGAGATTTCCCAGATTACTATTGTCGCCAATTTTAGTTAAATCAGTATCGGTGTACGAAATTTTCTCGTTCATTTGTTTTTCCATCGAGGTTTTGTACGGAGCGATAATATTTTCCGTAGCAGTATCGGTAGGGATTTCCGAACCTATGGAAATGTTCTTTTGAGGTTGCACATTCGCAATATTCATCGGTGTTTTGCAAGACACCAAAACCATTGCGGTAAAAAGAGAAATCCAAAATTTGTTTTTCATAATTATAATAGATAAACTTATTTTGCAAATATAATTATATGAATATAAAAACTCTTTCTTTTTTATACTTTTCTTTGTTAAAAAATTTTTAAATTTGAAAAATAATTTTTTTAAAACAAATGAATAAGTTAAAAGGCGTTGGGGTTGCATTGGTAACTCCTTTCAACGAAGATTTATCCGTAGATTTCGATTCTCTAACGAAATTGGTGGAATATAATATAGAAAACGGAACTAATTATTTGGTGGTTTTGGGAACAACCGCAGAAGCGGCAACACTTTCCAAAGAAGAAAAACAACAAGTTTCTGAACATATTGTTAAGGTAAATAACGGTAGATTGCCATTGGTTTTGGGCATTGGCGGAAACAATACTTTGGAAGTGAAAAAGCAAATACAAGAAACCGATTTGTCTGCTTATGATGCTGTACTTTCTGTATCACCATATTATAATAAACCCAATCAGGAAGGGCTTTACCAACATTATAAAGCACTCGCAGAAACTGGAAAAAACATTATCATCTACAATGTGCCGGGCAGAACGGGGCAAAATGTAGAAGCAGAAACCACGCTTAGATTAGCCAAAGATTTCCCAAATCTGATAATGATAAAAGAAGCTACATCTAACATTTCCCAATATTTTGATATTTTGAGGAAAAAACCAGAACATTTTTCTTTGGTTTCAGGGGACGATGAGTTGGCTTTGCCTGTAACTTTGGCAGGTGGAGATGGCGTAATTTCCGTAATCGGACAAGGTTTACCGAAAGAATTTTCTATAATGATACAATTGGCATTGGATGGAAAAGTGAAGGAAGCCTACGAAATCCACAACCGTTTGGTAGAAATCATCAGATTGATCTTTGTTGAAGGAAATCCGTGTGGTATAAAAACCATTTTGGCAGAAAAAGGAATTATAAAAAATTACCTAAGATTGCCACTAATCCCAGCATCCGAAGGTTTGCAAAATAAAATAAAAGAAGAATTGGCTAAGATTTAACCCATTCTTTAAATAAAATAAAAAGTGAAATCTTTGGTTGAGAGGATTTCGCTTTTTGTTTAAAATTAATATGTTTTTTATCTTTTATGAAATTTACAAAAGCTGAAACAAAAGACATTTCTTTAATCCAAAAAATTGCTTGGGAATCTTGGCAAAGTGCTTATGCCGAACTTCTGACCCAAGAACAAATAGAGTATATGTTGGGAACAATGTATTCCGAAAAAGAAATTGGTGAGCAGTTGCAAAATATTAATTATCAGTATTTTATAATATCATTGGATAATCAGAATTTGGGATTTATCGGCTACGAACATCATTACGAAACGGAAACTACCAAACTACATCGCATTTATCTTTTACCCGAAGCCAAAGGAAAAGGTGTGGGCAAAAAAACATTGGATTTCTTGAAAGAAAAAGTGGCAAAAACTGCCGATAGAAGAATTATCCTAAACGTGAATAAAAATAATGATGCCAAAAAATTCTACGAAGCGTGTGGATTTTCGGTTTACGATGAAGGTGTTTTCGATATGGGAAACGGCTTTGTAATGGATGATTATCTGATGGAGTTTAGGCTCGATAAATAGCGGAATTTTGTGTTTTTATTTATTTTTTTCCTCAATCCATTTGCTCATAAATTTTGTGGATTGCAAACTGTGATGTTGTAAAACTTGACCAAGAAAGTTCTCCGTTCGGTGTATGGTAAAGTTGTTTTCAATTTCATTAATCCGTTGAAAAAACAGGTTTTCAAAATCATTTTTATTAAATCTTTGTTCCAAAATTATATAACCATTTTGTTGTGCTTTTAGCCATTGTTGTTCGTTTTCGTGCAGTTCGATACTTTTTTCGATAAAAGTCATATCATTATCTTCTACATAACCGTTCCAGCTTAGGTTTCCGTGCATTCCTTCTGCACCAATTGGACTCGTAATATTCGGGATTCCGTAGAGCATACTTTCCCAAAGTTTGCCCTTCAGTCCTGCACCAAAAGGTATGGGAGCCAACAAAACCCTGTATTTTCTGAAAGTGTTTTCTACCGATTCTGCACGCCCTTTTATGATAAATCCTTCACTTTCGTTATGCAGTTGAAATACTTTTTCCGATGCATAAGCACCGTAAATGTGTAATTCTGTATTCGGGAGTTTTTTTCGGATATTTTTCCAAATTTGTTTTAATTTCAAAACCGTTTGCCAATTCGGTTCGTGCAGGAAATTCCCGATACTTACAAAATTTTTTCGCTCGTTGTAAGGGTTTGTTTTTGGTGGTTTTTCATCGGAAATAAAAGGCAGATAAAACAAGATGTTTTGCGAAATCCCAAAAGTTTTTGTCAATAATTCCCATTCATATTCGGAAATGATGATGGAAAGGTCGCAACGTAGAATAGAAGCTATTTCTCTTTTAAAAGTTTGATTGATGTAATCTTGCGGTTTTATTTCTTTTCCCTCGAAAAATGCTTTTCTGCGAGTTTCCCTTAGAAAGTGCAAATCTTCGGTATCTAAAATTTTTAGGGCATTCGGACATTGTTCCGAAACTCGCCAACCGAACTGTTCTTCGGTAATAAAACGGTCGAAAAGCACAATGTCGGGATTTAGTTCTTTTATTATTTCATCGAAGGAATGATGGTTCAGTTCTATTTTTTGGAAAGCGATTTTCTCAGAGAAATCTGTTTCTTTGGCAGAAGATAAAAACGAAATGCGATAACTGTTTTTTTGAAATAGAGTTATCAGTTGCATCATTCTGCTTCCTGCCGCAGTAGATTGTGGTTCGGGAATTGTAAGTCCTATTATAACGAGGTGTTTCATAATCATTAAAACAAATCCTAAAAGTATAAAAAACAATGCAAATTTCCAAAAAATAAAATATTGGTTTTTGGATAAGATTTTAATAATAATTGCAAAACCCG
>JAUNTR010000269.1 GCA_030538575.1 Cruoricaptor ignavus
TTTAAGGAAATAAAAGAAGGCTATCTCATTTTCGAGATAGCCTTTTTTGTGGGATGTTTTACCAATTTTTTTCGCTATTTAGTTTTATTTATAAGATTTAAAAACAGATTTAATCATTCTTTCCCACATATTAAAAACATTATCTCAATTTTGTTTTTACAAAAGATAGTTTTTATTTCTAAAATTTGAATATCTTTAAGACTTCAAAATAACTTTCAATTTAAATCTTGAGCTTTGAACCAAATAATGACTTTTCAACAACAAATACAGCAAGGAATTCCCAACGAACTTCCATATCCAAAACCTTTTGAAACAGAAATTAATCACGCACCGAAACGTAAAGAAATTTTAAATGAAGAAGAGAAAAAACTCGCTCTTAGAAATGCGTTACGATATTTCGACCCAAAATTTCATTCGGAATTGATTGAAGAATTTCGACAAGAGTTGGAAGATTACGGAAGGATTTATATGTACCGTTTTCGTCCCGATTATGAGATGAAAGCTCGCCCAATTTCCGAATATCCGGGTAAATCGGAACAGGCGAAAGCCATAATGCTGATGATTCAGAATAATCTGGATTATGCTGTGGCACAACATCCGCACGAGCTCATCACTTATGGTGGAAACGGTGCTGTTTTTCAGAATTGGGCACAATATCTACTCACGATGAAATATCTTTCGGAAATGTCGGATGAGCAAACTTTGGTCATGTATTCTGGTCATCCCATGGGGCTTTTCCCTTCGCATAAAGATGCACCAAGAGTTGTTGTAACTAATGGAATGATGATTCCCAATTACTCAAAACCAGATGATTGGGAAAAATCGAATGCTTTGGGCGTTTCGCAATACGGACAAATGACGGCAGGAAGTTATATGTACATCGGCCCGCAAGGAATTGTACACGGAACCACGATTACAGTTTTGAATGCTTTTAGAAAAATTGAAAAATCCCCAAAAGGTGGGCTATTTGTAACATCAGGTCTTGGTGGAATGTCGGGAGCTCAACCAAAAGCAGGAAATATCGCAGGTTGCATCACGGTTTGTGCAGAAGTTAATCCCAAAATCACGAAAATTCGCCACGAGCAAAAATGGGTTGATGAAATCTACGAAAATTTGGATGAATTGGTGGAAAGAGTAAAATTGGCTCAACAAAATAAAGAAACTGTTTCCCTTGCTTATCTTGGAAATGTGGTGGAAGTTTGGGAAAAATTTGCTGAAGTTGGTTTGAGAATCAATATTGGTTCCGACCAAACTTCGCTTCATAATCCTTGGGCTGGCGGTTATTATCCTGTTGGAATTTCATTTGAAGAATCTAATAAAATGATGGCTGAAAATCCTAATTTGTTCAAAGAAAAAGTTCAGGAAAGTTTGAGAAGACACGTAGCAGCCATCAATAAACATACGGTAAACGGAACGTATTTCTTCGATTACGGAAATGCATTTTTACTCGAAGCAAGCAGAGCCGGGGCAGAGGTTCATTTGGATATTAATGGAAAACTTTGTTCTGTAAATTCATCAAAAAATGGAAGCGAAATTTTCGCATATCCAAGTTATGTTCAGGATATTATGGGACCGATGTGTTTCGATTACGGATTTGGACCATTCCGTTGGGTTTGCACCAGTGGAAAGCCAGAGGATTTGCATAAAACCGATAAGATTGCCTGTGAAATTTTAGAGGAAATTATGGAAAATTCACCTATTGAGATTCAGCAACAAATGGCGGATAATATACAATGGATAAAAGGTGCACAAGAAAATAATCTCGTAGTTGGTTCGCAAGCAAGAATCCTCTATGCCGATGCAGAAGGGCGAATGAAAATTGCTGAAGCCTTTAATAAAGCTATTAAAAACGGAGAAATTGGGTCGGTTGTTTTGGGACGAGATCATCATGATGTTTCGGGAACAGATTCGCCTTATCGGGAAACTTCTAATATTTATGATGGTTCCAGATTTACTGCAGATATGGCAATTCATAATGTTATTGGGGATTCTTTCCGAGGTGCAACTTGGGTTTCTATTCATAATGGAGGAGGAGTTGGTTGGGGAGAAGTGATTAATGGAGGTTTTGGAATGTTGCTTGACGGAAGCGATGATGCTGACCGAAGACTGAAATCTATGTTGTTTTGGGATGTGAATAATGGAATTTCCCGCAGAAGTTGGGCAAGAAACGGAGGTGCTATTTTTGCCATAAAACGTGCAATGGAAGTAGAACCAAACCTGAAAGTAACCTTGCCCAATTTGGTGGATGATGAGTTATTTACATAAGATTGGAAATTTTACGTTGCGATATCTGTCATTGCTTCGCGATTGATATTGTACCTAAAGTCGCGAAGCGACGAACGATATATTGGCATTGGAATTTATTCCAACGCGGCGATTGGTAGATGATGCGTTGCTGTCGTAAGATTGAAATCTTACATTGCGACATCTGTCATCGCTTCGCGATTGATATTGTATCTAAAGTCGCGAAGCGACGAACGATATATTAGCGTTGGAATTTATTCCAACGCGGAGATTGGTGGATGATGAGTTATTTACATAAAATTGAAATCTTATGTTGCGGCATCTGTCATCGCTTCGCGATTGATATTGTACCTAAAGTCGCGAAGCGACGAACGATATGTTAGCGTTGGAATTTATTCCAATGCGGAAATTGGTAGATGATGTGTTATTTACATAAGATTGAAATCTTATGCTGCGACATCTGTCATCGCTTCGCGATTGATATTGTATCTAAAGTCGCGAAGCGACGAACGATATGTTAGCGTTGGAATTTATTCCAACGCGGAAATATTGGTGGATGATGTGTTATCTACTACATAAGATTGAAATCTTACGTTGCGATATCTGTCATCGCTTCGCGATTGATATTGTATCTAAAGTCGCGAAGCGACGAACGATATATTAGCGTTGGAATTTATTCCAACGCGGAGATTGGTAGATGATGCGTTATCTACTACATAAGATTGAAATCTTATGTTTGGAAATCGGTCGTTGCTTCGCAACTCCACAATGCAACATTAAAAATTTAATCCTAAAAAAAATCTAATTATTTCATTTTAAATCAAAAAAAACATTACCTTTGTCCTCGGATAGTGGTGTTTTTAGGGAATTATTCTTAACAAACTTAATAGGGAATCGAGTTGAAATCTCGAGCTGTACCCGCAACTGTAATCTGTAATATTTTGTGCAAATCTTTTGCCACTCGA
>JAUNTR010000270.1 GCA_030538575.1 Cruoricaptor ignavus
TTGCCAATGCAAAATCGCAAATCAATGCCAGCATTGCACCTGCACCAACCGCAGGTCCGTTTACCAAAGCGATTACGGGTTTCCTGCAACGGGAAATTTCCTCAACCAAAGGATTATAATAATCAATTACAAAACGCTGAACAGTGCGATCTTTTTTTATGTCGCCAAAACCGAGTGTTTCTTTCAAATTTTGCCCGGAACAAAAGGCTTTTCCTCGCCCTGAAATCGCAACACATCGTACATCTTCATTTTTATTGCATTCGTGGATAAATTGTTTTAATTCCTTTAACAAAACAGAATTAAGGCTATTAAAAGATTCGGGCTGATTAAGGTAAGCCAACTGCAACTTGCCACCGAACTGAGCGTCTATTTGGATTTGCTGATACATCTGAGGTTTCATTTTGAATTTAAGATTTAGATTGAAAAAATTTAATACTTTTCCCACGAAACTAAATTACAAAAAAAATGTGGAGTAAAAAAACAAGCTCAGTTGAATGCTTCGGAAAGTTCTATTATGAATTTAATCCTGCGTTTTGAAAATACTATATTACCTGTCGTTTTTTATTTCAGTTTCAATGTTTTTCTCCAGTATTTGAATTTTCTCAATTACTTGATTGTATCTTGAAATTTTGAACTTTTTATTCAATTCCATCCTCCAAAAATAACTCAAGAGTGCCTGAGTTTGGCTTTCTGTCAAATTAGTTGCAGGTTTCAATCCAATTATATTTCCTTTTTGGTCAAAATTAAAATTTGATTGTAAGATATCGTTTGTTGGTTTAAAAAAGTTTTGAAAATCCTGCATTTCATAATTTGTAATTTCCAAAGTTTCAAGTACTTTATATTGATATTCGTACAATTCAATAATTTTAAATCGTAGTGAGTCATTTTCAATGGTTTTTAGACCATTTGATTTCAAAGATTCATAGCCTGTTTTATTTATAATCGGTGTGTAATTCCTAAACAGCGTAAAATAATAAACTGCAACTGAATCTTGGTTAATTTTCTTGTTATTGACCCAATTTCTTAAAGTTCTAACGCCATTTATACTTATTCTGTGATGTTCTACATTTGCTGTAAAATCTTTTTTATCCGAATTCAGTCCGTTTTTTATTTCGGTTAAAATCGTTTTCGCAGATTTTTTTTCATTCTTGTTACTACTCCACTCCGCTAAGGTAAATGCAAGTATAACGCTTATAAAAATTAAAGCAAATTCTAAAAAATGTCTTTTAAGAAAATTCCAAAAGTTAATTTTACGCATCTTTCTCAAAATACAAGTGAATGTAAATTGCGAATCCAAAATTTGTTGCTGTTGAGTTTACAAAACGAAATCCTTTTGCGGAATATTCATCTAATTTTTCCTGAATATCTTTTTTAGAATCTTTCGCAATGTGTTCAGCATCTAAGGTTAGTTTTGTGTAATAAATTAAACTTTCCACTTTATACTCTTTCATTATATTTAATTTTTAAATGTTTTTTTGTTAAAATGACAGATAACAAGAAACGGCTTTGCGAAAGGCTAAATTTCGTCCAACTTAGCAAAAACCATTTTAATTTTTCAAATTTACAAAAAATTGGAAAACGAAATGGTTTTTTGTAAACTAAAAATTGCTATAACTTCACCCCGCTTTTGAAAACCGATGTTATCCGATGTGTTTATTTTACAACGGCTTTCTTAGGTAATCCAATTTTTTTAAGCATTTGGTTCGCTTTTTCAAGTTTCTCAGGAAACAAGATTTTGTCGTCAAATTCGTCCAATGATTTGTCAATTGCAACAATTGGAACTTTCCTTTTTTTTAATTCTTTTTCTATTTTCATTATTCGTTATTTTCTTCTTACTAAGAACCCGTCATATTCCGTGCCGATTTTGAATTTTTCCCAATCGTTTTCCAATTCACCGTAAATTTCAAAATCTTTCTTTACTTCATTGAGAAATCTTGTGATTCCCATTCTATAAAGTCTTGTCCGTGCTTTGGTGCTTCCTGTTGCATAGACCCAAACATTTTTGTATTTATCTGTAAATGCATAAAGTGTTGCGACAACAGTAGCCAAAACTTTCTCACTGTCACCGTTGTTTGAAATGACTTTGTCGTCTATTTCACCCGTTTCTGTATTTTTATCTCCAAAAGCGAGATTAAACAAATCTTTCAAATTGGTTTCCTGATATTTTACCAACTTCTGAATAGTTCCTTTCGGACCTTCGCTTGTAAACTCAAAGGTCATCATTTTTTCACTCGAACTCAATGCATATTTTGGTAAATTCATTTACTTAATTTTTACAAATTTACGATTTTTTCGTATTCAAATTAAGCGTTATTTTTGGTAACATATCAGTTAACGGAAAAAGTATTTGCCACAGACAAAAAAAAACAAAACTCTCAACTCCTACCCTATTTAGCAAAAACCATTTTAACTTCCCAAATCTACAAAAAAAATTGGAAAACGAAATGTTTTTTTGTGAACTAACAATTCCCATAACTTTAATCCTGCGGTTTTTTTATTTTTCGTCATATTCCATCTTATACATATCAAATCCTTTTGTCCAATAATCTTTATGTTTCTCAATTAATTTAAATCCATTTTTCCAATAGAATTTATATACAATTTGCGAAGTTCTCACAATAATCTTAAAAGTAGGAAAATGGTTTTTTATAAAATTTATCCTGTGGTTTAGCAATTGCTTTCCAATTCCTTTTCCTTGATATTCAGGGGCAATTATATCCCAAGAAATTTTTGCAATTTTATTTTCTTTTTCCAAATTGATTCCTCCCGAGCCAATAATTTTATCATCTATTTCAACAATAAAGTAATATTCTATTTCATCCTTCAAATAATTTTCAAAATCTTGTATTTCAGAGTCTGCAAAATATTTGGGAACATTAAGTTTTAGTAAATTCAAAAGTTTTTCAGAATCATTTTTATTTATTTCTCTAATAACCAATTTTTCCATAGTATTTTCCTAAAATTACAAATAACAAAACCATTATACGAAACCTCTAATTTAATAATAATAAACGAATAAACAATATTTTTGTTAAAAAAATCAATCAAATTCTATTAAATATAAAAAACCTAAAAAATACCTATTGAAGCTACGAAAATAAATAACTGAAAAAAAAAATCTTAATTTTGAACCGAAATTAAAGAGATTGATTTATGAATTTTTT
>JAUNTR010000271.1 GCA_030538575.1 Cruoricaptor ignavus
GATACATTGAAAGGTTTCATTTTGAAACGCTCTGCCGAAATATAAAGTCCGTTTTCATCCACTGCAATACCTTCAACTTGACCAAGGGTGGAACTCATTCCTAAATAAATTTTTCGAGGTTTTTTTGTGAAAAACAAACCATTTTCATCTTCATCAAAAATACTCAAGAAAACTTCCAATTTTTTGGTGTAACCCACAATATAAAGTTGATTTTGGAAATAAGCAGCATCGGTTGCCATAAATCCCAAATGATAATTTTCTAACTTTTCTGCTGAATAACTCTCTGCCGAAGCCACACTCGGGATTTTGTAATGTGCAGTATCGTAACTTTCCCATTCTTTGGTAAACAAATGCAAATTATCTTTAATGAAAACCAAAGACTCCGCATCGAAATTATGTTTATGAGGTTTTCGCTCGAAACTTTCCTGTTCTGGATAATGGAATTTTATTTCCTCAAAATTTTTATAATTCCCCTGTGAAAGAAGACTATCCGCGTGGATTTTCAAGATTTTCAAATCCTTTCTCGTGCCCCAATTATTCCCTACATCAGCAATGTAGAAATATGTTCCATCATTCGTCAGAGCTTCCCAATCTATATTTTTCGCTCCATCAATTTTTATGGTTTTCAGTACTTCTCCATTTTTCGGATTAATCTCGTAAAGCTCCGCAGGATTTCCGCCATCATTCAACGTAAAAAGGCGATTGTCCCAAAAACTAAGAGCCGAAGTTTCCTCTATTTCAGGTTTTAATTCTGCAACTTTATACTTATTAATTTTCAGCCAATCTGTATTTTTCTGAGCCGAAATATTTATTAAAAATAAGGATAAAAATAGAGTGATAATCGTTTTCATAAAAGTTAAAATTTATTCTGCTGTTTTATTTGCCAATTGTCCGCAAGCCGCATCTATATCTCCTCCTCTACTTCGGCGAACCATTACGGTAATTCCCGCTTTGGTCAATTCCCGAACATATTTTTCTTCCGCAGCAATACTTCTGTGGTCAAATTTGCCTTCGCCAATTGGGTTGTATTGTATAATATTAACTTTGGATGGTACTTTTTTGCAATATTTTATTAAGGCTTTTATGTGAGCATCATCATCATTAATGCCTTTCCAAACGCAATATTCAAAAGTAATGACCGAGCTTGTTTTTTCGTACCAATATTGCAGGGCTTCCATTATTTCTGTTAAAGGAAATTTAGATGAAAACGGCATAATTTCGTTTCGGGTTTCCTCTATGGCAGAATGTAGCGAAAGTGCCAGTTTTACCTTCACTTCTTCATCAGCCAGCATTTTCATCATTTTTGGAATTCCTGATGTAGAAATCGTAATCCTGCGAGGCGACATTCCCAAGCCTTCGGGTTGTGTAATTTTTCTTACGGCTTCCACCACATTTTTATAGTTCATCATCGGTTCGCCCATTCCCATAAATACGATATTGGAGAGCGGTCTATCGAAATATAATTTGGATTGTCTGTCAATTAAAGCCACTTGGTCCACGATTTCAGCGACTTCCAAATTACGCATTCTTTTCAGTTTTGCCGTAGCACAAAATTCGCAGTTGAGCGAGCAACCGACTTGTGAAGATACGCAAGCCGTAGTTCTAGTTTCTGTTGGGATAAGAACCGATTCCACCAAAAGTCCGTCGTGTAATTTTACGCCATTTTTTATTGTGCCGTCTTTGGATTTTTGCAACAAATCTACCGAAACGGGATTGATGGTAAAATCTTTGGAAAGTTGCTCCCTAAGGTTTTTAGAGAGATTGGTCATTTCCTCTATGGAATGTAGGTTTTTGCTCCAAATCCAATCGTAAACTTGCTTTGCACGAAAGGGCTTCTCTCCTATCTCTTGAAAGTAAGCGGTCAGTTGTTCTAATGATAAAGTTCGGATGTCTTTCATTGATCTTGTACTAAGCATGATGTAAAATGTACAATGAAAGATTTCTTGAAGTCATTGTACATTTTACTTTTTACAAACTACAATTAAAGTATCAGCATTGCATCTCCGTAAGAGTAGAATTTGTATTTTTCTTTTATAGCTTCTTCATAAGCTTGCAATACAAAATCTTTTCCTGCAAAAGCCGCAATCATCATAATTAATGTAGATTTCGGTGTATGGAAATTGGTAATCATCGCATTGGCAACTCCAAAATCGTGTGGCGGATAGATGAATTTGTTTGTCCAACCTTGGTACGCCGATATTTTTTTATTAGATGAAACAGAGGTTTCCAAAGCCCTCATTGTGGTAGTTCCTACGGCACAAACTCTGCGACCTTCTTCCACCGCTTTGTTTATTTTTTCGGCATTCAATGCATCTATAATCGCCTCTTCGGATTCCATTTTGTGTTTAGACAAATCCTCTACCTCTATCGGATTGAAAGTTCCCAAACCAACGTGCAAAGTAACTTCTGCAAAATCTATCCCTTTGATTTCCAACCTTTTCATAAGATGTTTAGAAAAGTGTAATCCCGCAGTTGGTGCAGCAACAGCACCCTCGTGTTTTGCATAGATAGTTTGGTAGCGTTCTGCATCTTCGGGTTCTACGGCTCTTTTGATGTATTTAGGAAGTGGTGTTTCTCCCAATTCTTTTAGTTTAGCACGAAATTCCTCGTAGCTTCCATCATACAAAAATCTAAGCGTTCTCCCACGGGAAGTGGTATTATCTATAACTTCTGCCACCAAAGATTCGTCTTCTGTAAAGAATAGTTTGTTCCCAATTCTTATTTTTCTTGCAGGATCTACCAATACGTCCCAAACTCGGGTTTCTTTGTCCAATTCTCTTAGAAGAAAAACTTCTATTTTCGCACCCGTTTTTTCCTTATTTCCGTACAATCTTGCAGGGAAAACTTTGGTATTATTAAAGACAAATAAATCGTGTTCGTCGAAATAATTGATAACGTCTTTGAAGAGTTTGTGTTCAATAGTTTGGTTTTTTCTGTCGAGAACCATTAGTCTGGCTTCATCTCTGTGTTCTGCGGGATGTTCTGCTAAAAGTTCCGCAGGCAAATCGAAATTGAAATCGGATGTTTTCATAAAATTTACGGATTTTATTTTTTAATTAAAAATTCAATCTGCAAAAATACGATTTATAAAAACCTTTGTCAAGTTTTATTTGTTTTTATTTT
>JAUNTR010000272.1 GCA_030538575.1 Cruoricaptor ignavus
CATCAGCTTCTTGGTTCATATATATCGATTTCAGTTTATCGGTATATTCTCCGAATCGTCCTCTTGGCAAACCTCTTTCATCTGTGGTGAAATCATAGACTTTATCTATCCTTTCCTCCGTATATCTGTCCCACGCTGCGAAAATAATAACGTGTGAACAATCCCTCATACAATCAGGATTTAATGCACCAGCAACCAATTTTTCTTTTATTTCTTGGTTTTCGATAACCAAAATTTTGAAGGGTTGCAATCCCGAAGATGTAGGTGCTAATCTGGCAGCTTCCACAATTTTATCGATATGTTCTTGGCTTACTTTTCGTTTGGTTTATACGCCTTTACGGCATGTCTCCAATTTAGATTTTCTATTAATGACATAAGTTTTTTTATTTTAATAAACTAATGATATTTGATAAAGGATAATCATTTAATTGTTAATTATTACTTCTTAATTATTAATTACAATGAGCAATCAAAACGAAGATTAATGCTAAAATTGCGGGCAAACCTTGTTTAATCAAGATACTTTTAGATGCCGTAATCGCTCCGTAAACCGCAGCTGTAATCACACATGCGAGAAAAAACACACGAATATTAAACGACCATTCTGCATTTTCTATGAAGAAAGACCAAAGCAATCCCGCAGCCAAAAATCCATTATAAAGACCTTGGTTGGCGGCTAATTTTTTAGTCGCAGGAAACAACTCGTGTGGCAGAGAACCGCCGAATACTTTTTTGCCTGTGGTTTCCCACGCAAACATCTCTATCCAAAGGATATACAAATGTTCCACCGCAACTATAAGCGTGAATATAATCGCTAAAATCTCCATTTTTTTAGTTGTTAGATACCGTTAATCTCACCTCGATATTTCCTCTCGTTGCGTTGGAATATGGGCAAACTTGGTGGGCTTTTTCTATCAGGTTTTGTGCTTCTTCCAGACTTACACCATGAATGTTGGCGTGCAGATCTACTTCCAAACCAAATCCACCATTTTCTATTTGTCCTATTCCCACTTTTGCCGTTACGGTTGTTTCGCCTGTTTTCACTTTTTCCTGTCTGATGACCAAGTTCAAAGCACTATCAAAACAAGCGGAATATCCTGCTGCGAAAAGCATTTCGGGATTGGCAAAATCGTCATTTTGTCCGCCCATAGCTTTTGGCATTCTTACTTCTAAATTTAGGACGTTGTTTTCGCTTTTCACGTTTCCGTTTCGTCCTCCGTTTGCCGTTGCGGCAATGCTGTACAATGTTTTCATAATATTTACTGATTTAAAATTTTGTTGATTATTTTTTTCAATGTTACTAAATCTTCCATCGGAATATTCATTTTACCCAATAGATTTTCAGGTATTTTTTCGGCTTCAGATTTCAGTTCGTTTCCTGTTTCTGTTAATGATATATTTACCACTCTTTCATCATTTTTAGCCCGTTCTCTTGTGATGTAATTTTTCTGTTCCAAACGTTTCAAAAGTGGAGTGAGCGTTCCGCTGTCCAAAGATAATTTTTCACCGATTTGGTTTACGCTTTGCACGTTGTTTTCCCAAAGCACCAACATTACCAAATATTGCGGATAAGTGAGTCCTAACTCGCTCAGCAAAGGGCGATAATGGTTTACCAATTCTTTTGCAAAAGCATAAATTGGGAAACAAACTTGGTTGGATAATTTCAGCTGTTCGGACATTTTCTATCATAAAATTATTTTGCAAAGGTAACGAATAATTTAATTGTGCAAAATTTAATTTGTTAAAATTTTATTAATTTTTATTTAAATGAATTAATGACAGGCTTTAAAATATTAATAAAAGTCTGAATGGCATTTTTATGAAAGAGAAAAACCTCCGAAAAATTTCAGAGGTTTTTGGTTGTGAGTTTAATGTAGATAAAAGATTTTTAGTCTTCACTAATGATAACTTTGTAGTCTTCCACTTCTCCGTATCGGAAGGTGTTTTTGGTGTCTGTTGTAAATTTTAAAGTTCCAAAACAAGAACTTTCCGGAACGGAATTGATAGATGGACCAACTCTCAGTGCAACACGCATTCTCAGAGATTGTTCGCCAGTAAAGGCATCGGAAGGAACATTGAAAGTATAATTTCTCGTTACGCTTCCCACATTTCCGTTGGATGGATCGGGAATGAAATCCGTAACAATTCTTTCCTCTTCGGACATTACGCCATCTCTGTTAAAATCTATCCAAGCACTTAGTGTTTCGTAGTAATCTTCTTCACCCGGATAAGTTACAGTTATGGAAAGTCGGTTGTTTGTGCTTCCTTTTTTCAGATAAATTACTTTGTCGTTATCTTTTGTAAAATCGCTGTAACCTTTGCCCAAAGAATTATTAACCATCTCATTTACTGTAATGTTGGAAATATACTCCAAAGTAGCATTCTCCGAAACCAATGTGCAATAATTTTTGCCAGGAATCATAAACTCCACCGAAGGCGAAAAGTTTCCTCTTGTTCCAGAACAAAGTTGTGCCACTTGCAGTTCGTACATTGCCTCATCTATCAGAAGCAATCCGCTAAGTTCGTAGTTTGGATTTTCGGTTTCTACTTCCGTCCAATTGCTATCGGTTTTTCTTTTATATCTAAGGACATATTTGGCGTTTTCATAAGTTCTCCAATCGATGTAGGCGGTTTCATTTTTCACTTCGATGGTTAAATTTTCTACCGCTTTATCGCTACATGGTTCAGTTGAGACAACCAATGCTTTTTCACTAATGGTGTAGAAAATATTGCCGATTGCCGAAATTCTTATTTTTATTTCTTTATTAATGAATTCCTCAGGGAAACGCACATTTTCCTCTCCATCATTCGGAGTTGAGGTAAATAGTGTATGCCAAGTTGTGCCGTTATCTGCCGTGTAGTCTATCATTACATTGCTTACGTTGTACGGGGCTTCGTTCGTTTTAGCGACATTCCATTTTAGAGGTGTATCCAAATTGGTGTAGTAAAGTTGCTTTTTCTCGATACTAAAAGGTCCATCTTCACCAACCACAATATCCATATCTTCGTAACTGATTTGTGCTTGTCCTACATTCGGATTATTATCTCTTACCAAAACTCGGAAACTAAGCATTCTTGCATTCATCGGTGCAGATTCCCAATCTTCGGCAACGGTA
>JAUNTR010000273.1 GCA_030538575.1 Cruoricaptor ignavus
ATAATTGATACGTTTTTTCATCATCCAACGGAATATCATCAGGAATAATTTCGATACCGTGATTTTGCTTGATGAGTTTCACAGCGTCCTTAATAATGGTTAAAGTCCTTAATCCCAAAAAGTCCATTTTCAGGAGTCCTGCATTTTCTGCCACCGAGTTATCGAACTGAGAAACAATAATATCCGCATCTTTCGCCGCAATTGTAATCGGTACAAGGTTAGAAATATCTTCGGGCGTAATAATCACACCACAGGCGTGGATTCCCGTGTTTCTTATCGCACCTTCCATTTTTTGTGCAGAAGCCAATACACCGTGTCGGGCATCGTTTTCATCTGCCAAAATGTTCTTCATTTCATCCACCAAAATTTTATCTTCGGGAGGCAATTTTTCGTATTTAGAAAAAGCCTTAGCAATGTTCATTCCGGGACTTGGCGGAACGAGTTTCGCAATATTATTGGTCTCGGGAATGGAAACATCCAGCACACGCCCCGCATCTTTAATCGCTGATTTCCCACCGAGAACCGAGTAAGTAATAATCTGTGCGACATTGGTTTTTCCGTATTTTTCCACCACCCATTTTATCACTCGGTCTCTGCCTTCATCATCAAAATCTATATCGATATCGGGCATAGAAATACGTTCAGGATTGAGGAAACGCTCGAAAAGTAAATCGTATTTTATAGGATCTACATTCGTAATTCCGATACAATAAGCGACCGCTGAACCCGCAGCTGAACCTCGACCCGGACCAACGGAAACGCCCATTTTTCGGGCTTCGTTACAAAAATCTTGAACAATTAAAAAGTAACCCGGATAACCTGTATTCGCAATAACATCTAATTCGAAATCTAATCGTTCCTCTATTTCAGGAGTAATTTCTTCGTATCTGGCTTTTGCTCCTTCGTAAGTTAAATGTCTTAAAAATGCATTTTCTCCACGTTTGCCTCCATCCTTCAAATCCTCCTCGCTTTGGAATTGTTCGGGAATATCGAATTCAGGGAGAAGGACATCTCTTTTTAAAGTATAAGGCTCGAACTTTTGTACAAATTCGGCGTAAGTTTCAAAGGCATCGGGATAATTGCGAAAGGCTTGTTTCAGGTCGGTTTCATCCTTCATATAATATTCCAAAGACGGCAAACCTCGTCTTTTCCCAAAGCCTTTCCCCACAGGAGTTGAAAGCTTTTCGCCATCTTTTATACAATATAAAATATCTTGTATATTGGCATCGGATTTTTCGGTATAAAAAGTTTCATTTTGAGCCAAAATTTTCACGTCGTATTTATCCGCCCATTCCAGCAAAATACCGTTGACATATTCCTCCTCATCGACTTCGTGATTTTGGATTTGGACATAAAAATCTTCACCAAAAGTATCTTTCCACCAACGGAAAAGCTCCTCGCCTTTTTGCTCCCCAAGTTCTAAAATTGTATTGGGAATATCTCCGTAAGTTCCTGCTGTAAGGGCAATAACATCATTTTTGTACTCGGCAATCATTTCTCGGGAAATTCTGGGAACACCGAAATAAAATCCATTAACGTAACCCAAACTGGAAAGTTTTGCTAAGTTTTTATAACCATTAAAATTTTTCGCCAAAAGCACTACGTTGGTTCTTCTATCGGGATCGTCTTTGGTAAATTGTTTTTGCTCTGGTCTATCGGAAATGTAAAATTCGCAACCCAAAACAGGAATTAATTCTTTTTGAGGTTCAGACTCTTGGAAATCTTTGCTCTCAGTTTCGGCTTGTTGTTTTTTTTCTAAATAGTTTTGATATTCTTTTTTCAAGTTTCCATTAGCTTTTTCAACTTCGGAAACAAATTTGAACGCTCCCATCAAATTACCCAAATCTACCATACCAACCGCAGGAAAATTGTTTGCCATCGCTTTTTTCACCAAATCGGAAATAGATGTGGAAGCCTGCAACGAAGAATAAATACTGTGATTATGAAAATTGAAATAACTGCCCAATTCGATTTCTGAACCATCGCCAAAATCAGTTTTCTTTTTCTTTTTAGAAGCCTCTACTTGTCGCCTAATGACGATTGCAAAAGGTTTTATCGGATTCGGATTTAGCGTTCGGAAATTCCTTACAACCTCTTCCGAAATTTTCAAATCTTCGGCATTGATGACCCCGATTCTCATCATTTCAAAGAAAACCTGTGCCGTTGCATTTACGTCTGCTGCGGCATTGTGGGCTTCATCGAATTTATGTCCGTAGAGTTTTTCATAAATTTCTTCGAGTTTTGGCGATTTATATTTCCCAGATTTCCCACCAGGAAGTTGGCAATAATCTGTCCCAAAAATCATTGTATCTGCTTTTGGCAATTCTTGTAAACCGTTTTCTATTTCTTTACGAAAAAATTCTGCTCCAACGATTTTGTAATCGAACTCTACATTTTGTCCAACACCGAATTTTGCACGCTCCAACACGGCTTTAAATTCTTGTAAAACCTCAGCCAAATCTCTACCTTCTTCATTCGCCAACTTAGTTGTAATCCCGTGAATCCTGGAAGCGTTGAATGGAATATCGTAACCTTCGGGTTTTATTATATAATCCTGATTTTCAATTAATTCTCCATTATCACCATGCAATTGCCAAGCAATTTGCACCATTCTCGGCCAGTTGTCGGAATCGGTAATAGGAGCATTGAAATTTCGTGGAAGACCTGTGGTTTCGGTATCAAAAACTAAATACATTAATCAAAATAATTTTGGTAAAATTAAAGTAATTTTTTGTAATAAAAAAAGAATTTTTAATTGCAAAAATGTAAAACTGCTCTTATTCAATAAGAAAAAAATCTGCTCAGATGAACAGATTTGTTTTTTCGGTAAAAACCTAAAACTAT
This sequence comes from Cruoricaptor ignavus, assembly GCA_030538575.1. Classification (GTDB taxonomy): domain Bacteria; phylum Bacteroidota; class Bacteroidia; order Flavobacteriales; family Weeksellaceae; genus JAUNTR01. The sequence goes on from JAUNTR010000273.1 coordinate 2,845, forward strand.
ATTTTACTTCAAAACCTGCAATACAGCGGTGTAATTGGGTTCTTGTGCGATTTCAGGAACTTGTTCGGTATAGATGATATTATTATTTTCATCAGTTACAATTACGGCTCTGGATAATAACCCTTTCAGTGGTCCATCCAAAATTGTAACGCCATTATCTTCACCAAAAGTGCTACGGAAATCCGAAAGTGTTTCCACAGCATCTAATCCTTCAGCGGCACAAAATCTGCCCAAAGCAAACGGCAAATCCTTAGAAATATTAATAACAACG
>JAUNTR010000274.1 GCA_030538575.1 Cruoricaptor ignavus
CCAACAAGTATTGTTTGTACATTTTTTGAGCCTCGAAATAATTGATATTTTCAGGGTTTTTGGTCAGTTCCAACATCCACGCAGGAGCACCCGAAGGGAAATCTGCCGGCATATACGGTGTGTATTTGCTATCAATTTGTTGTGCGTTTACATTCCAATAAAACGATGCTGCAACGCAAATAGAAGTAAGATATTTTGTTTTCATTTTTTAAAAGTTAAGAGGTTAAAAGGCTTTTGGCTATAAGCAATAGGCTGTAGGCTTTTGGCTTATTGCCTACTGTATAAAGCCTATTTAATAATAAATCTTCCGAAATGTTTAGTGGTTTCAGATTTTAATTGATACATATAAACGCCCGTTGTAAGACCTTGGGTAGAGATGCTGTAAACATTTTCTCCCGATTTCAAATCCATAGTTTTTACTAATCCGCCTTTGGCATCGTAGATGAAAAATTTCATTTTCTTTAAATCTTTCGGTACGCTTAGTTTTAGTTCCTCTCCTGCTTTTGCGAGAGTTGGAGCAAGTACGACATCGTTTTTCGTAGCTTCGGTTGTGGATAATACGCCATTGTTTACAATTACCATTTTATTAATGGTTTTGCTGTGCGAAAGTCCTTCTTTTGTGGTCACTTTCAGCGTAACATCATATTCTCCGTTGTAGGCAAATACCACTTTCGGATTTCTTATGTTTTTATTGTTTACAGATTTTGGTTCAGGGCTGAAAGACCATTCCCATTTTGCACCATCTTGATTGATGATAGAATAACTATCGAACTGCACTTCCATATTCGGATCCGAAAGTAAAGCCTCCGCAAGATTAAGTGCCATTGGTTGTGCCGTAGGCTCGAAATTCTGTTTGTACAATGGGATTTCCCAAATTCCTTGACTGGTTGCTGCACGCAGTTTTCCGTCTTTGTAGAATGGGTCTATTTTGGTTAATCTCACATTCGGTGGCAATCCTGTCGAATAATCTACCCAATCTGATAATTCATCGTCTTTATAATAAACTTTTGCTCCGTCTTCCGAACCGAGATAAACGCCATTTTTACTGTCTCCAACCAAAACTATCCAACGAATTCGGGTATCTTTTAATCGGGTGTTTTGCAGAACGTTGGTCCAAGTTTCTCCACCGTCTTTTGTATAAACCACTCGTCCACCAAAATTAGGTTTTGCGACCCAAACTGTATTTTCATCCTTAGGATGAATGGCTAAAAACGAACCCGGATTTCCTGTGAAATAATCACTGCTGGCAAATGGTCTGTTTTTCAACTCATTCCAAGTTTTTCCATTATCGATAGAACGAAATATATCGTAAATGCCACAAACGTAGATATAATCGGGATTGGAACGAGAAAATGCGAAATTACTCATCGCTTGGTAATCCAAATCCGCCATCATGGTGAAACTTTTTCCCTCGTTTTTAGACACATAAATTTTATCTCTATCATCGGCATCTTTTGGGTTGATGATGATTCTTTGTGCATATCTTGGATCGGTTACAATGTAGCCGTTTTCCTTTAATCTTTCGTAAGGTTTTTTACCACCTTCTTTCCAATCCACAAAGTAGGTTTGATAATCATCTACAACTGTTCCCGTGAAATTTTTTGGCATTGTATGCATTCCCGCATCAGAAAAATAAGTTTTGTAAGGATTGCTGAGCATTACATATCCCGTAGCATATTCTACACCACCAACCCAAATATTTTTTCCTTCTCCGTAAGAGGCAACTTGCACGGCATCACCATTGTGCCATCTTCCGCCTGCAATTACGTCCTCATTCCAACCTTGTCCGAAACCGTGATAATCACTGGCATAGAATCCATTATTTCTATCCTGTCCTTCAGTTTCAAAAAAGTCGGAAGAATATTTTATACCACCATCGGTACTTATCCAAGTATCATTACCTACAATCGCAATATCCTGCATATCGGCGTGAATGCTAAATCTTCCACAATAACCGCCCAAACCATTGCTGCGAAAAGAACCCGCTCCTCCATTGGTGGAACGATAAGCAGAAGTAAGCCCGTAAATAACGTGTTCAGGATTTTTGTTAGAAGCCCCAATCATCATATCAAAATAGCCTTGTCCGCCTTGTTGGTTATCTATTATCGGACAAAATGTATTACTCCAACTGTTTGCATCCTCACGAGTGGTTTTGTCTGTCCAAGTTTTTCCAGCATCTTTACTTTGGAAAATATACGGTGTACCTCCTCCACCATACAGATAGTGTCCGCCCGTTCCACTTTCCCAATTTACATTTACCAAGGCATAAACATAATCTTGTCCGTTGGGTGCTTCGCTTACTGCGAGTCTTCCTGCCACGATATTGTTAATTATTTTACTTTCGATAAAATTCTGTCCGCCGTCTTCAGAAATCATAAAAGAGAATTTTTCATCTCCTGATTTTTTAATTAAAAGATAGATTTTATTTTCGTTTCCAGGTTGTATTTCGTGGTCGTGGCAAAGTCCGTCGATAGTTTTATTAAAAGTATTTCCACCATCATTGGAAACGAAAAAACCATCTGCCGATGCTACCGTAATGTTGTCGGAATTATTTTTCGAAATCCTAATACTATTCACGCGGGAAGCAACGCCTTGCAATCTTTCCCAAGAATCGCCTCCATCGGTAGATTTCCAAAGTACCGAACCTCCACCAACATAAACAATATCAGGATTTTTCGGGTCTATTTTTATGGCATAGATTCCTCCACCAAAATCGTGGTCGCCTTTGCAAGGTTTCCAATTTTTACCTTTATCTGTGGTTTTAAAAACCATCCCGGTTTCTGCACCAGAATAGAGGATATTGTTATCGCTCTCAGCCACATCTAACCTGTAAACGCAAGCCTGGTAATCTTTGGACGGTCGCCCCGATTTGAAATCCCACGTACTGTTTGGTCCAATATTTCGCCAACGGTTTGCCGAAGTTCCCATTGCGGTTTTTGCAGTGTTTACCAATTTTTGGGGTTGATTTCTTTCATCTATTTTTGCAAGATATTCTTGCATTGTTGGGAGTTTTATTTCACCATTGCTCTGCACAAAAGGCGTGAACGCTTTTTGCCATCTTCGGTAGAAATTAACGGCTGGTTTTTTATCTGTAGTTTTTA
>JAUNTR010000275.1 GCA_030538575.1 Cruoricaptor ignavus
CTGAGATACAGAAACGTATCCAAATCGTTTTTTTGTGTGTATATTGCCGCTTTCATTCTTTATTTTAAAATTCCAAATATTTTTGAAAAAAACCGAAACGGTCTTTCATTAAATCCTCTTTTTCATCTTCATAAGATTTGTGTACCACGTGGTAACCGTATCTCTCGAAAGTTTCGTCTATCGAGCTTAGATTTTCGCTACTTATTTTCAAGGTAATTTGTACGCTGTCTTCCAATATCGCACTAATGTAGCAACCGTAGATTTTGGCGTTGTTGCTCTCCACTATTTTTGCAATTTCGGTAACGGAATAATGCAGGCTATTGGTTTGTACCGTAAGCACAGCACCATTTTCGCTGAACAGCGGATATTTGGAAAACTCGCCAAAAACATCATCACAAGAAATATATCCCAAATACTTTTCGTTTTTACCGATAATAGGAACTACATTGGCATTGAATGTATGAAAGAGTTTTACCGAATCCAACACATCCGCATCTTCTGCCACTGCAAATCGCTCATAATGAATCTCTAAGCTATCTAATTTACCTTCCGGACTTTCCTCTAAAAAACTCTGACTAAGTGCACCAACGTACACCCCATTTTTCTTTATAAAAACGTGCGAGTAACCAAATTCCTTCGCCGTTTCCGAAGCCTCTTCTATGGAATCGATAGAACTGAATGCGGGATAATCTTTGGATATGTAATCTTTTATAAACATTATGCTAATTTAGTAAAATATTGAAAACCAGCATTCAATTTTAACTTTATTTTTTTTTGAAATATTTTTCAAAACACTTGCGTTGTATTGAAAAATGTTCTAAATTTGCACCCTTTCATTTTTACTTTTTATTAGATTTATTTCAAACTGCATTGTCCATCAGGATATTGCAGTTTTTTTATTTTGTAATAATATGGATGTCTCTCTGCGGATAAGGGATATTGAAGCCATTTTTATCCAAAGCAATTTTCACGGCACGATTCAAACTCCATTTGGCTTTTAGGAAATTTTGTGTTTCAGCAAAAGCATACATTGCCAAATTAACACTATTATCCCCAAATTCGTTGATTTCTAAAACACAATCTCTATCGTGCAAAATGAGTGGTTCATTTTTCAGAACCTCCATCAAAACCTCTTTAGCTTTATCAAAATCATCATCGTAACCAATTCCAATTACGATTTCCACACGGCGAATTCCATTTTTAGAATAATTGATAATCGGATTGTTGAAAACACTTCCGTTTGGTAAAATCACGGTTTTCAAATCCGCAGTTAGCAATATCGTTTGCAGCAAAGTAATATCCTGCACCGTTCCTATTTTATCCATAGTTTCTATCGTATCCCCAATGGAATACGGCTTGAAAGTGAGGATTAAAATTCCGCCCGCAAAGTTTGCCAAACTGCCCTGCAATGCCATACCGATACCAACTGCCAAGCCTCCCATAAGTGCGACAAGAGAAGTAATCTCTATCCCTGCGGTGTTCATCGCAACAAGGATAACCAAAAATTTCAGAAGTATGGAAATAACATCGGATAAGACTTTTTTTATCGCAACGCTAAGGTGTGTTCTCCCCAAAGATTTGCGGATAACTCTGGCAATTCTCGTCGTAATCCAAAATCCTATAACGATGATAAGGATTGCGGTAATCAGTTTAGAACCAAAAGTTGTTGCTTTATCTATCCACCATTCTATACTGAAATTTTTCAGGCTCAAGGCATTAAGTTCATTCAAATCCATTTATTTCTAATTTTAAATTTTTTGTTTTAAGGTTTTAAAAAACTCCCACATCACAATTCCGCCACACACGGAAACATTGAGAGAATGCTTGGTTCCCAACTGTGGAATTTCCAAGAAAGCATCGTAATCAGGCAGAGCTTCCTCACTCAATCCATCTACTTCGTTTCCTAATACCAAAGCGTATTTTTGGGAACTATCTATCGGGAAATTTTCTATATTCACACTACTTGTAGTTTGCTCTATACCAACTACTTGCCAGCCTTTGCTCTTCAAATCCCGAAGTGCATCGGTAATATTGTTTTCGTAACGCCAATCTACACTTTCCGTTGCCCCGAGTGCGGCTTTGTGTATTTCCCGATGTGGCGGTTTTGGTGTAATCCCGCAAAGCACAATTTCTTGCACCACAAAAGCATCTGCGGTGCGAAATACTGCACCCACATTGTGCATACTTCTTACATTATCCAACACCACAATTAGTGGGATTTTATCTGTTTTTTTGAAGGCTTCTACATCTATCCGCCCAAGTTCTTCTAATTTAAGTTTCTTCGTCAAAATCGATATTATTAAAAATCAAATCTACATTTTTCTCTATATTTTGTGCCATTTTTTCGGTTGGCAAATCGTTTTCATCGTTATTAAAAGGGTCTTCTATTTCCTCAGCAATAATCTCTAAACTCATGAGAACGTAGAACACGAAAACCGTCATAGGAATCATCATCCAACCGATAACAACCACATAAGCAATAGGCAACATAAGAACATAAATCATAATAAACTTCTTAACAAAAGAAGAATATGAGAATGGTATTGGTGTGTTTTTTATCCTTTCGCAACCGCCGCAAACATCTAAAAACCCAGAAAGTTGGGCATCTAAAAAAACAAGTTCTTCACCGGAAATTTTCTTTTCCTTATGCAATTTTGCAATGCGTTTTCCGAGCATATTGGCAATTTCCAAAGGAGCGTGATGGCGTATCCTTTTCTCGACTTCGGTGTAATCTCTATCCAAAGCCATTTTTGTAGAATCTTTGGTAAGATGACGACTGAGTGCGTGTGGAAAAAATGCAATATGAGATTTGAAAAACTCCCGATTTTCGACATCGTTTTCGGATAAAATTCCATTGATTTTTATAGCAAAATTCCGAGAATCATTCACGAGTTTTCCCCAAAGTTTTCGCCCTTCCCACCATCGGTCATAAGCGGTATTTGTCCTGAAAACCAACAACAAAGAAAGTACAAACCCCAAAAGTGTATTGAACAGCCCAAGATTTTTGATGACCGATTTTTCGGTAAGTTTCAGGTATTCTATTTCCAAATAAAATATAAGGAACGAGTAAACCGCCATTGCAAGAATGGAAGTTCC
>JAUNTR010000013.1:0-8857 GCA_030538575.1 Cruoricaptor ignavus
GAAATATGAAACAGCAGTTTGAAGGTAAAATGCATATTATAGATATTGCGGCACAGGCTATGAAAGACGCTAATATAGAACCGAAAATAAAAGCCATTCGTGGTGGAACAGATGGTGCACAGCTATCTTATATGGGATTGCCGTGTCCTAATATTTTCGCAGGTGGAATTAATTTCCATGGACCTTACGAATATGTGGCTTTGGAAAGTATGGAAAAAGCGGTGAAAGTTATCGTAAATATTGCGAAAGCGGTAAAGGCTGTTTAATCCAAATTTAATTTAAAATTGAAAATGCTGTCTTTTCGGACAGCATTTTTTTTAGTCTGAAAATCAAATGCCTTTTTTCCCTGCTAAAATCATTTCTATCATTTTGGTTTTGCGATTTTCTCGGGTTTCAGGTTTTTTAGCATCGCTTATCCAGCGTATATATTCTTTGCGATAGGTGTAGCTCATTTCATCAAAGAGGTTTTTTGCCTTTTCATTATCATTAAAGAGGATTTGCACGTCTTCGGGGATTTCCACGATACGTTCTTCTTTATCCTCCCAAAGTTCTACGGAAACTTCATCTCCAAAGGATTTTTTCAGCTGTTTTCTCACAACTTGGGTTAGCCCCAATGTATGGCAACCTTGCCCCATATTCGCTAAATTTCCACGATATTGAACCGAGTCATCGAATATTACTTTTATTTTTACTTGTCCTTTTTTGCCAAAGAGTTCTTCTGTGGAATAAGGAAATTCTACATACGCCGCATTTATATTTTTATGTTGAAGAATTTTAGCTTCAAACTTAATTGTGTTTTTCATAAAGTAAAATTAAAAAGTTTTTATTTAAAGATAGAAGTGATGGATGATTTTTAATTTTAATAAAAACCTAAGCAAATTCTAAGGAAAAAGCCACCGCAAAATACGATGGCTTTTGGTTTTTATGTATCGGGAAAATATTATTTCACAATGGTCATTTCATCTAAAAGATGACCTGCACCAGAGTAAACATCTATCACCCAAAGTACAAATCTGGAATCTATATTGATGGTTTTTTGCCAATCAGCTTCATACACGATGTCCCCTGAAAGTGCTTCGGAATTACCATCGAAAGCCAATCCGATAAGTTCTCCGTTTCCGTTCATAATTGGCGAACCAGAGTTTCCTCCTGTAATATCGTTATCAGAAAGGAAGTTTACAGGCAAGTATCCCGCAGGATCAGCGTACTGACCGTATTCTCTTTTAGTTGCCAAATCCAACAATCGTTGAGGAAGTTCAAACTCTTCATCTCCTTTTTTATGCTTTTTCGCCATACCGTCCAAATCTGTATAGAAATTAATAGTAACACCATTGTAATCTCTATCTTTTCTAAAAGGCAATGTGGAAACTTTACCGTAAGTCATTCTCATTGTAGAGTTAGCATCAGGATAAAATTCTTTGTTTGGATGAGATTTTCTAAGTCCATCAAAATACAATCTATTGTTGGTAGAAAACTTATCATCTTCCGTCTCAAATCTTTCATTCAATTTTTTGCTATCAGCCATATATCCTGTAGCCAATTGGTAAAGAGCATCGTTGTTCAGTTTTTCTAAACTTGGAGCGTTTAGGAAATCCAAAACAGAAGTTTTAGTTGCGAAGATAGAGTTTTTAGCAACATTGTCTAATTCATTGGCATTTGCTTTTTGCAAAGTAGGTGAAGCAACGGCGGAATTTACTTTATGTTTGTAAAGAGCAACCATAGTTTTCAGCATTTCTTGTTCCAATGCAGGATTGAATTTTTCGTACATTGTGTTGGCTCTGTTTTCTATGGTAGTTTTCAGTTCTGCCTTTTTTGTAGCATCTTTTTCATCCATATAATTTTTCAACAAATTTCCTAAGTTGATGGCGTATGGAATGTATTTCGCATTTCTGGTCATTTGTGCGGCATAGTTTCTTTCCACACCTTTTTCTGCCGTAGTAGCGTAATAGTTTTTCATATTAGCCAATACGTTTCCGTAGGTTGCTTTGTTCGCACTTTTGTCTGCCCATTTTTGGAAAACTTTTTCCACCTTTTCTTTATCTTGGATGGTTCCATTTTTTTTGATGGATTCTATCGTTCCTTGTCTGTTTTTCCAATAGTTGGCAACAGAAGCGTATTGCGAAGCGTAGTTTAGTTTCGTAGCTTGGTCGGCATCCATATATTTTTTCAATACATCCATTGCGTGTTTAGAAGCATCTACCCAAGCTGGATAATCTTTACCAATTAATTGATTAATGCCATAGGAAGTCATATATCTATTGGTTCTTCCTGGATAACCCACAATCATTGTATAATCTCCTGGTTTTATTGGCTTTATGGAAATTGGTAAATGGTGCTTAGGTTTTAGCGGAACGTTGTTGTCAGAGTATTCCGCAGGGTTTCCGTTAGCATCCGAATATACACGGAATACAGCGAAATCTGCCGTGTGTCTTGGCCATTCCCAGTTATCTGTATCTCCGCCGTATTTCCCAAGAGCATTTGGCGGAGTTCCTACCAAACGAACATCTTTGAAATCTTGATATACGAAATAATAAAATTCATTTCCGTTAAAGAAATCTCTTACAACTACGGTATATTTTCCGTTTTCGGAGTTTTCCGCTTGTATTTTTTTGTATTCCGCATCTATAATATCTCTTCTTTCTTTTACAGACATTTGGTTGTTTAGTTTCGCATTTATTCTTGCGGAAACATCATCCATTCTTACTAAAAATCTAACAGAAAGCCCTTTTGCTGGGATTTCCTCACTATTTTTCATTGCCCAAAAACCATTCGTCAAATGGTCGTTTTCTGGGGTGGAAAGTGCTGCAATATTACCGTAACCGCAGTGGTGGTTGGTAAATAGCAAACCTTCTTTGGATACAATCTCCGCAGTACAACCGCCACCAAATTGCACGATAGCATCTTTCAAACTAGAGTTGTTTACCGAATAGATTTCTTCGGCAGTTAGTTTCAGACCTTTCTTTTGCAAGTCTTGCCCATTTAGTCTTTTGATGAGCATCATCAGCCACATACCTTCATCAGCCTTTATTTGCAAGAAGCTGAGAAGAAAAGTGCATAACAAAAATATTCTTTTCATAGAAGTTAAATTAAATTTCGTCGCAATTTACTCATTTTTCGTTTATTTTCAGGAAGAAAATAGGAGAAATGTTGTTTGTTGTATGCAATACGTTAATTCAATATAAAAAGAGATTTTCCTTATTTCAAAAAAAACTTGAAAACTCGGTTAAGAGAAACGCTTATTTCTTCATAAAATAATCGAAGTAAGAGCAACTTCCCATTAGTTCTCGTGTGGTTTTGGTATTTGCGTATTCGGATTTTAATAATGAGAAATATGTACGGAATTTTTCGTTTTTTATTTTTGCAAAATCTTTTTCCCGCTGTTGTTTTTTCTCGTACCAAAGATTATCATTGTAAGGAATTGGTGGCTGTTTGGCTTCCCATTGGTAAAATTTGCCTTGCTCGGCACTTGCCATTTGGAAGAGGATTCGGCTTTGGATTTCCTTGTCTTGTGTTTGGTTGAATGCTTTTTGATAATAGCCGATAGCGAGGTCGAAATTATCAGGTTTAATAAAAGTTTGGTTGGTGAATAATTTGTAATAATAATTGTAAGGCGTGTCTTCTTGGGTGTTCCAAAAATGAAATTTTTCACCATTGGAGTTGTTGATGTCCATTACAAACAAATGTCTGTAATAGCCTATAATAGATGTGTTGTAAAGAAAATTTCCGATAATTTGGTTGGCTTTTGCTGCATTTGCATTTTTGCTGTTTGCGATTTTTTGCAGTTGGATTAAGGCATCGGAAAGTTCCAATTTACTCATTTTATTTTTAATGAAAGGGAAAGCGGTCGTGTTTTCAGCTTTCATAGATTCGTTTTCGCTACTCTCGTAGCTTTCCCAAACGTTGTGTCCAAAGACTAAAAGCGAGATGTTTTCAAAACCGTTATAGGCGTTTTTATCGTAAGAAGATTCTTTACTTTCATTAGCCTCCCAATCGTAGTAATAGCGTTGGATTCCTTTGAATTGATGGATGGTTGCGTAATATTTTTTTGCTTTTGCAAAATTCCCAGCTTTCATTTCTGCATCACCATAAATCAGATGGAAGAAATTTTCAGGATTTTCCATATCTATATTTTTAGCAATAATATCTTTCTCGAAAGCCGATTTGTCTGCCTTTTTGTAAAATGCTTCTACTTTTCTTACCAAGTCAGAATTTGGGTTGCTTTGCAAATCGCTCAGTCGGTTATTCATTAGGAAAGATTTGGCATCTTCGCCTTGCAAAAAATATCGGTTAGCGAGTACATCTCTTATAAACTCTGCCGTGTTGGGTTTTGCATAAAAATAGTAATCTTCATCGGTTTTTGGTTCTTCTTTTTCCTTGAATAAATCGGGATAAACAGAAACGATGTGTTCCTCAAAATCTCTATTAATTATAGGTTGGGCAACAATATCGTTCAAGATTTTCATCCGATTAATTTGTTCTATGTATTCAGGATTTTGGGTTTTTATTTCAGATAAAATTTTAGAACTTTCGGTGTAATCTTTTTTCAAGAATTTTAGATAAGCATTGGCAATGCTCCAAAACTCATCATCGGATTTGGAAATTGTTTTCTCGGTAAATCGTTCCAAATCATTCAGGTAATTTTTTTTGGTATCGTTGCCCGAATATCCTCTTACCGAATTGTAGAACGGGATTCTATCGGGGTGGTTCAATAGTTTTTTTGAATTGAGTTTCGCAGTGGTTTTTGTATTTTTTATACTTTCTGTATCGTTTTTATTTTCATTAAAAATAGATTTGAAAAAGTTGAAAATTTTGTTCCAAAAAGAGTTTTCTTTTTCCGTATTTTGGGATTGCGGTTGTTCTTGCTTTTCTTCGGAGTAAATATTGGTGTATTTTTGTCTTTCGGTTTTGCTTAGAAGATAGGTTGGCAAATAGTTGCGTTCAACCTCGTTGATGCTTCTTGCGGCTAAAACTTTCAATATTTCGGAATTGGGATTTATGTCGTACATTTTTTCCATAATCTGCAATGGATTGTTGAAATCCTCGTAACCGAGCAAGAAATAAATCATATTTTTCTCCTCGTTGGTTGTCGCAGTTTTCAATAGATTTTGAAACGAAGCACTATCCGAGAGTTTCATAGATGTATAAGCACTTTCTTTTCGTGTATTCAGATTTCGGAAGACTTCAAAGAAATTTCGGTTGGCATCATCGTGTTGTCCCAAACCTCTTTGTGCACCAGCCATTTGGTCCAGAGCCAAATAATAAGGAGCGGAATGCAAGCCCAAAGGTTTCACCAAATTGTTGAATGCAGTAATGGCATCGTTATAATTTCTGGTGTAATGGTAAAATCTTACCAATTGATAACCGTATCGCAATTTTATTTCAGGATTTTTTGCAGCGTTATATAAAGAGAGAAGAGTGTTTGTAGTTTTCTCGAAATCCAATTGTGTTGCATTTTTTTCGGGATTTTCCCTTCGGTAATAGAAAGAGTCTGGGGTTTCAACATAATTAATTCTCATATACGGTTCCATATATTTCGCTTGGATTAGGTAATCTATTCCTTCCTGAAACCTATCGTAGTTTCCCAGTTTTTTCAAAATCGGCAACGGTGTATTTCCTTTTTTATAAGAATTGAGGTCGTTCATAGAAACGTGATTCACCAGTTCTTCGGTTTCCTGATAACTCAGATGATTGTTGAAATACTTTTGCCACACTTGGATATTTTGGTCGATTACGGGAGCTTTCTTTCCATCTTCGTAAAACCTGGAAGAATAACTGAGCAAAAACGGAAGATACGCCTTGTCCCGAATAATACTTTGGGTAAAAAGATTGAAATAATCGTAATCGGGATCGTACCAAGAACACGCTTTATAATCGTTGTAAAAAATGGAGCTTATAAGAATTGTAAAAACAATTTTTTTCATAGTGTTTATTTTTAATTAATGATTTGGTTTGAAATAAATTTTTCGTCTAATTGATAATACACGATATTATAACCGTTTATTTTTTTGTTTAAAAATTGCAGAACTTCATCTAATTGCTCGGGTTCTATTTCTTCAACTTTTATTCGGAAACCTTTACTTAAATAATGTCCGAAATAGAAATCTTCTTTCATTACTTCCGCTTCATTTTCAGATATTTTTCGGAAGTTAGGATGGTTCAAATCTTTTTTATTCAAAGCATTAATCAGTTTATGTTTCCCGATATGGTTTTGCACAATGCCCCAACTATAAATGGGTAACGCAATATCTATATTTTTTATTGGATAATCTTGTAATCCTGCCAAATAGTTTTTCAGTAAACCAACATCTAAAATCGAATTTCTATCCGAGTTTTCCAAAGGCGAAGATGTAGAGTAGCACATCAGATAAACTTTCTCCACAGGCGGAATTCCCATTTTATTTTTATCCTTCACTTGGTGCAACCTCAAAGTCGAAGTAATATTTTTCCCCGAAATTGATTTCAATATTTTCAGAAAAGAAAAAAAATCCTCTCGTGTTCCCGCTGTCCAGTCGCAATCTATTTGTATCTCCTCCGATTCTGGAAAACCGAAAAGTTTAGTTTTATCTTTAATTAAGGTATTCACTCGGTTTGCCATAAGGCGGATTTCCTCATTATTAATATTAATGAAACTCCGATTAGTAATGAAAACAACAGGAACAATCGTTTTATCTGTTGCGAAACTACTGTCTTTTACCGCAGAAGCTACGGTTTGCAGTCGCCCGTTTATTTTATCCACATCGAAAAACCGAGTATATATATAAGGACTTGTTGCTTCGTTCAACGCTGTTTTTTCGGTAGAAGTTAATGCAAGTTTTGTCTTCCAGTAGTAAAAAGTATAGGTGGAAATTTTTTCTTCTTTACAAGAAAAAAGGAAAAAAACGAGAAGAAAACCTAAGCAGAAATTTTTCATGGTTCAAAATTAAGAATAATTTTATGTCATTTTGTAAAAGATTTTCCCACTGAAAATAAAATACAAATTAAGACTCAGTTTTTCCTAAATCATTAAAAATCAAAATATTTTTTAAAATAAAGTTTGCCAGTTCAAAAAATATTCATAAATTTGCACACTCATTTTAGGGGAGAAGTATGCCTAAACTAAAAATAGAAATTACTACCGAACTAAAATGAAAATCAGATAAATAACAAGATATATAATTTAAATAATGTCAGGTATTATTGGAAAAAAAATCGGTATGACATCTCTGTTCGACGAGAATGGGAAGAATATTCCTTGCACCGTTATTCAGGCTGGTCCATGCTCGGTTTTACAGGTCAGAACCGTAGAAAATGATGGCTATGTAGGCTTTCAGTTAGGTTTCGATGACAAGAGTGAAAAGAACGTTGGTAAAGCGTTAGCCGGTCACTTCAAAAAGGCTGGTTCAACTCCTAAAGCTAAGTTGGTAGAATTCCACCACGGATTCGATCACTTGCAAGTAGGAGACGAAGTGAAAGTAAACTTATTCGCAGAAGGTGAATATGTGGACGTAACAGGAACATCCAAAGGTAAAGGCTTCCAAGGTGTTGTTAAAAGACATAACTTTGGTGGTGTAATGCAGGCGACTCACGGGCAGCACAATAGATTGAGAGCTCCGGGTTCCATTGGTGCAGGTTCCGATCCGTCTAGAGTATTCAAAGGAATGAGAATGGCGGGTAGAATGGGAGGTAAGCAGGTTACTGTACAGAACCTTCAAGTGTTGAAAGTAGATGAAGAACAAAATCTTTTAGTAGTAAAAGGGGCTGTTCCGGGAGCAAAAAATTCTTATGTAATTGTTAGAAGATGGAACTAGTAGTATATAACACAGCAGGACAGGAAACCGGAAGAAAAGTAGCATTAGATGCTTCTGTATTCGGAATTGAGCCAAACCAACACGCGGTTTACTTAGAAGTGAAACAATACCTTGCAGCACAAAGACAAGGGACTCATAAAGCAAAGGAAAGAAGCGAAATCACAGCATCTACCAAAAAACTTAAAAAACAAAAAGGTTCTGGTTCTGCCAGATATGGTGATATTAAGTCGCCTGTGTTCAAAGGTGGGGGTAGAGTTTTTGGTCCAAAACCAAGAGATTACCGTTTCAAATTGAATAAAGCTCTTAAGAGATTGGCTAAAAAATCTGTGCTTTCTCAAAAATTGAAAGACAACTCTATCAAAGTATTAGAAGTATTTTCTTTTGAAACTCCTAAAACTAAAGAGTTTATCAATATCAACAATGCATTAGGTTTTGAAGGTAAAAAAGCATTATACATTTTGCCTGAGGCTAACAAGAATGTATATCTTTCTTCAAGAAACTTACCAAAAACTAAAGTATTAACTTACAACGAAATTAGTTCTTACGATTTGGTAAACGCAGGAGAAATTGTATTCTTAGAAGGTGCAGTAGAATTATTTACAGAAAACTTAAAGAAATAAATCATGTCAGTTATCATAAAACCAGTAATTTCAGAAAAAGCTAACTATTTGACGGATTTGAGAGGAACTTACAGCTTCTTGGTAGATACTAAGGCTAACAAAATCCAAATCAAAAACGCAATAGAAGTAGCTTACGGTGTAAAGGTAGCAGATGTAAACACAATGGTTTATGCACCAAAAGTTTCTGCTAAATATACCAAAAAAGGATTGCAAGTTGGGAAAACCAACAAACTGAAAAAAGCAGTCGTAAAACTTGCAGAAGGCGAAGTAATCGACATTTTTGCAGTATAATTAATAAAGATTCAAAAATTAAAAGATTTAAAAATTAGCATTCCTAAAAATAATCTTTTAATCATTTAATCTTTCAATTTTTAAATAAATAGTTAATCATAAATAATAGTAATGTCTGTTAGAAAATTAAAACCTATCACCCCGGGACAGAGATTCAGA
>JAUNTR010000013.1:8957-22996 GCA_030538575.1 Cruoricaptor ignavus
AATAGTAATGTCTGTTAGAAAATTAAAACCTATCACCCCGGGACAGAGATTCAGAATTGTAAACAATTTTGAGGAAATTACTACGAACAAACCAGAAAAATCTTTGGTTGTTGGTATTAAAAAGTCAGGTGGACGTAATAACACTGGTAAAATGACCATGCGTTACACCGGAGGTGGACACAAAAAGAAATACAGAATTATCGACTTCAAAAGAAATAAATTCGATGTAGAAGCTACGGTAAAATCTGTGGAATACGATCCGAACAGAACGGCTTTCATCGCTCTTTTAGAATATGCGGACGGAGAGAAGAGATACATCATCGCTCCAAACGGTATCAAAGTAGGACAGAAAGTAATCTCTTCTGAAACTTGCGAACCAGAAGTTGGTAACGCAATGAAACTGAAAAACATACCTTTGGGTACTGTTATTTCTTGCGTAGAAATGAGACCTGGACAAGGTGCTATCTTGGCAAGATCTGCAGGTTCTTCCGCTCAATTAACTTCCAGAGATGGTAAATATGCAATCATCAAATTGCCTTCAGGAGAATCTAGAATGATTCTTACAGAATGTTTCGCAATGATTGGTTCTGTATCCAACTCCGATCACCAACTTACCGTTTCCGGTAAAGCAGGTAGAAGCAGATGGTTGGGTAGAAGACCAAGAACAAGAGCTGTTGTAATGAACCCAGTAGATCACCCAATGGGTGGTGGTGAAGGACGTTCATCAGGAGGTCACCCAAGATCTAGAAACGGTAAACCAGCTAAAGGTTACAAAACCAGAAAGAAAAATAAAGTGTCTAACCGTTACATCGTATCTAAAAGAAAATAATTATGGCAAGATCACTTAAAAAAGGACCTTTCATCCATTTCAAATTAGAGAAAAAGGTTCAGGTAAATATAGAGTCTGGTAAGAAGACAGTAATTAAAACATGGTCGAGAGCATCTATGATCTCTCCAGATATGGTAGGACAAACCATCGCAGTACACAACGGGAAATCTTTTATCCCAGTATATGTTACAGAAAATATGGTAGGTCACAAGTTAGGCGAATTTTCTCCAACAAGATCTTTCAGAGGTCACGGTGGTAACAAAAATAAAGGTAGCAGATAAGCATTATGGGATCAAGAAAACAAGATAGCGCATTAGCTAGAAAAATAGCAAACAAAGACGTTGTAAAAGCACGTTTGAACGATTGCCCTTCATCTCCAAGAAAAATGAGATTGGTTGCCGATATCATCCGTGGAGAAAGCGTAGATAAGGCTCTTTATATTTTGAAATATTCTAAAAAAGATGCCTCTAACAAATTGGAGAAACTACTTCTTTCTGCCATCGCAAACTGGCAAACCAAAAACGAAGGTGCAGATATAGAAGAAGCAAACCTTATCGTTAAAGAAATTTTCGTGGATAGTGCAAGACAATTGAAGAGACTAAGACCAGCACCACAAGGTAGAGGTTACAGAATCAGAAAAAGAAGCAACCACGTTACATTAATTTTAGACTCAAAAGATAATAAATAATTCAAGGTATGGGACAGAAGACAAATCCAATAGGTAACAGACTAGGAATCATCAGAGGATGGGATTCTAACTGGTTCGGCGGAAACGATTACGGAGACCGTATCGCAGAAGATTACAAAATCAGAAGATACCTTGAAGCTAGATTATCCAAAGGTGGCGTTTCCAGAATCTACATCGAAAGAACTCTGAAACTAGTTACCGTAACTATTACAACTGCAAGACCAGGATTAATCATTGGTAAAGGCGGACAAGAAGTAGATAAACTAAAAGAAGAATTGAAAAAACTGACAGGTAAGGAAGTTCAAATCAATATCTTCGAAATCAAAAGACCAGAATTAGATGCCATCTTGGTTGCAGAAAGCATCGCAAGACAAATCGAAAACCGTATCTCTTACAGAAGAGCTGTGAAAATGGCAATTGCTTCTACAATGAGAATGGGTGCAGAAGGTATCAAAGTACAAATCTCTGGACGTTTGAACGGTGCTGAAATGGCAAGAAGCGAATCTTTCAAAGACGGAAGAATCCCATTGTCCACTTTCCGTGCAGATATAGATTATCACTGGGCAGAAGCCCACACAACCTACGGAAGACTAGGTGTGAAAGTATGGATAATGAAGGGTGAAGTTTATGGTAAAAGAGAACTTACACCACTTGTAGGACAACAACAAAAAAAATCTTCAGGAGGTAGAGGCGACAGAGATGGAAGACGACCTAGAAGAAATAATAACAACTAAAATTTTAGATTGGAAATTTTGAATTTTAAATTACCGTTACTTTTTTAAAATAGAAAAATCTAAAATCTAGAATCTAAAATCTAAAATTTAAAGAAATGTTACAACCAAAAAGAACCAAATTCCGTCGTGTTCACAAGATGAAGATGAAAGGAAATGCGCAAAGAGGATCTCAATTAGCGTATGGAACTTTCGGAATCAAAGCAATAGAAGGAGCTTGGATTACAGCAAGACAAATCGAAGCAGCCCGTATCGCTGCAACGAGATATATGAAAAGAGAAGGTCAGCTATGGATTAAAATATTCCCAGATAAGCCAATTACCAAAAAACCAGCCGAAGTAAGGATGGGTAAAGGTAAAGGTGCTGTAGAATATTGGGTAGCCGTAGTAAAACCTGGTAAAATAATGTTCGAAGTTGGTGGCGTTCCTTACGAAGTAGCGAAAGAAGCCCTAAGACTTGCTGCACAAAAATTACCAGTAGTGACCAAATTTGTAGTAGCAAACGATTTTGTAAAACCTCAATAATCTTTGACAAAATGAAAAAAGCTGACATCAAAAATTTAAGCGTAGCGGATCTTCAAAACCAATTAGCGGCTTTGAAAGCTGATTATACCAAACTGAAATTGGCCCACAAAATCAGCCCGGTAGAAAATCCGATCCAAATCAGAGATTTGAGAAAAACAATCGCAAGAGTACAAACAGAACTAACCGCTAAACAACAATAATTCATTTTTACAATGGAAAGAAATTTAAGAAAAGAAAGAATCGGAGTGGTTTCCAGCAACAAAATGGAAAAAACTATTGTTGTAAGCGAAACAATGAGAATGAAACACCCGATGTACGGTAAATTCGTATTGAAAACGAAAAAATATACCGCACACGACGAAAACAACGAGTGCAACGAAGGCGATACCGTTCTTATCCAAGAAACAAGACCTTTGAGCAAAAATAAAAGATGGAGATTAGTAAGAATCATTGAAAAAGCTAAGTAATGTTACAAACAGAATCAAGATTAAAAGTTGCTGATAATACAGGTGCTAAAGAAGTATTGGTTATCAGAGTTCTGGGTGGTACCAGAAGAAGATATGCTTCAGTTGGTGATAAAATCGTAGTTACGATCAAGGATTCTACACCATCTGGAAATGCAAAAAAAGGACAAGTTTCTAAAGCAGTAGTTGTAAGAACTAAAAAAGCAGTAAGAAGAAAAGATGGTTCGTACATCTCTTTCGATGACAATGCTTGCGTTCTTCTAAACGCTGCAGGTGAAATGAGAGGAACTCGTGTTTTCGGACCTGTTGCAAGAGAACTGAGAGATAAGGAATATATGAAAATTATTTCATTAGCCCCAGAAGTACTTTAATTTTTAAAATTTTAAAAAATGCAAAAAGTTAAAATAAAAAGAGGAGATAACGTAATCGTTACTACCGGAAAAAAAGAGATTAAAGGAAAGACAGGCGAAGTTCTTGAAGTAATCAGAAAAGAAGGAAAAGACCCAAGAGTAATTGTTGCAGGATTAAACATCGTGAAAAAACACGTGAAACCATCTGCACAAAATCCTCAAGGGGGTATCGTGGAAAAAGAAGCACCAATCCATATCTCTAATGTTGCCCTTGTGGATGACAAAGGAAATGCTACAAAAGTAGCTTACAAAGTGGAAGGTGATAAGAAAGTAAGAATTGCTAAAACAACCGGTAAAGAAATTTAATTATGGAATACGTAGCAAGACCAAAGAAAATATATAAAGAGAAAATTGTTCCTGCAATGATGGAAGAATTTGGGTACAAAAGCATTATGCAAGTTCCTAAATTAGAGAAAATCGTTCTTTCCCAAGGTTTGGGTGCTGCAACTGCAGATAAAAAAATCGTAGATTACGCAGTAGAGGAACTTACAGCAATTACCGGACAAAAAGCAGTAGGTACTTTGTCTAAAAAAGATGAGGCAGCCTTCAAACTAAGAAAAGGAATGCTGGTAGGTGCAAGAGTAACTTTGAGAGCAGACAAAATGTACGAGTTCTTAGATAGACTTACTTCTTCTGCACTTCCAAGAATTAGAGATTTCAACGGAATTAAAGCAGATGGGTTCGATGGAAGAGGAAACTACAACCTTGGTATTACCGAGCAAATTATCTTCCCAGAAATCGTAATCGATAAAGTGAAAAAAATCCAAGGGATGGACATTACTTTCGTTACTTCTGCGAACACAGATAAAGAAGCAAAAGCATTATTAACTCACTTCGGTTTACCTTTCAAAAAGAACTAAGAAATGGCAAAAGAATCAATGAAAGCGCGTGAGCGCAAAAGAGAAGCAACAGTTGCTAAATATGCTGAGAAAAGAAAAGCTTTGAAAGAAGCTGGGGATTACGAGGCATTGCAAAAACTGCCTAAAAATGCTTCACCTGTAAGACTTCATAACCGTTGCAAACTTACAGGAAGACCAAGAGGATATATGAGAACTTTCGGTATTTCCAGAGTAACATTCCGTGAAATGGCAAACCAAGGTCTTATCCCAGGAGTTAAAAAAGCAAGTTGGTAACAATTTAGAAAAATCGAGATAACAAAGTTGCAGTTGGCTTTTGGCTATAAGCTAATAGCAAGAAGCCAACTGCAAAACTAGTTATCATTAACCAATAACAACAAAAAAGAAAAATGGTAACAGATCCAATTTCAGATTTCCTAACAAGAGTAAGGAACGCACAAAGCGCAGGCCACAAAGTGGTGGAAATTCCTGCATCGAAAATCAAAAAGGAGATTACGAAAATCCTCTTCGACCAAGGTTATATTACAAACTACAAGTTTGAAGATAACGCAGTTCAAGGGAACATCAAAATCGCTTTGAAGTATGACAAACTAACTGGGAAGCCAGCTATTAAATCTATCCAAAGAGCATCTCGCCCAGGATTGAGATACTATGCAGGTTCTACTGAACTTCCAAGAGTTCTAAACGGTTTAGGTATCGCTATTATCTCTACATCCAAAGGTGTAATGACAGGTAAACAAGCGAAAAATGAAAATGTTGGCGGTGAAGTAATCTGCTATGTTTATTAATTTTTAAAACAAAGGAAAATGTCAAGAATTGGTAAAGCAATTATAACTATTCCTGCTGGAGTTACAATTACCGAAAACAACGGGGTTGTAACCGTAAAAGGACCAAAGGGAGAACTTTCCCAAGAACTTACTGCAGGAATTACATTAGAGCAAAAAGATGGCGAACTTACCGTGAACCGTCCCTCCGACTCTAAGCAACACAGAGCGCTTCACGGATTGTACAGAGCGCTTATCAACAATATGGTTGTTGGTACATCCGAAGGTTTCGAAAAGAAACTAGAACTAGTAGGGGTTGGTTACAGAGCTTCCCACTCAGGACAAAAACTTGAGTTGGCTCTTGGTTTCTCCCACGGTATCGTATTAGAACTTCCAAGCGAAGTGAAAGTTGATACATTGACTGAAAAAGGTAAAAACCCAATTATTACTTTATCTTCACACGATAAGCAATTGTTAGGAATGGTAACCGCAAAAATCCGTTCGTTCAGAAAACCTGAACCTTACAAAGGAAAAGGGGTGAGATTCGTAGGTGAAATCGTGAGAAGAAAAGCTGGTAAATCTGCTTAATAAATTTTAAGAAAATGGCACTGAATAAATTAGAAAAAAGAAACAGAATCAAAAGAAGAGTAAGAGGGAAAATCTCTGGCTCTGCTGAACTGCCAAGATTATCTGTATATAAAAGTAATAAAGAAATTTACGCTCAGTTAATCGATGATAAAGAAGGTAAAACCCTAGCATCCGCTTCTTCCAGAGCATTGAATGCAACAGGAACCAAAATAGAAATCTCTGCAGAAGTAGGGAAAGTTATCGCTGAAAAAGCTAAAGCTGCAGGTGTAGAAAACGTAGTATTCGACAGAAACGGTTTCGTGTATCATGGTAGAGTGAAAGCTCTAGCTGATGGTGCGAGAGAAGGAGGTCTAAAATTCTAATCAATAAAATTTCGGAAAAACAATGTTAGGACTAGATAATATAGAAAAAGTAAAACCGGGAGGATTAGAACTAAAAGATCGTCTCGTAGCTGTAAATAGAGTAACAAAAGTAACCAAAGGTGGTCGTGCATTCGGTTTCTCTGCAATCGTTGTTGTAGGAGACGAGGCAGGAGTTATCGGTTACGGATTAGGAAAATCCAAAGAGGTTGCAACCGCTATTTCCAAAGCAGTAGAAGATGCTAAGAAAAACCTTGTGAAAGTTCCTGTAACCAATGAAGGTACTATTTTCCACGAATCTAGTGCAAGATACGGTGGAGCAGACGTTTTTATGAGACCAGCATCTCACGGTACAGGGGTTATCGCAGGTAACACAGTGCGTATCGTTGTAGAATCTGCGGGGATTAAAGATATTCTTACAAAATCCAAAGGTTCTTCTAACCCACACAACGTTGTAAAGGCAACTTTCAAAGCGTTGTTGGATATCAGAAGACCAGAAGAAATTGCAAGAATGAGAGGAGTATCGTTGGATAAAGTATTTAAACACTAAAAATAAGTTTTAAGGAAAATGGCAACAATTAAAGTAAAACAAGTAAGAAGTGCTATTGGTAGAACCAAAACTCAAAAGAGAACCCTTGAAGCGTTAGGTTTAAAGAAATTGCACCAAGTAGTAGAACACGAAGCTACACCGGCAATACTAGGTATGGTAGCCGCTGTAAGCCACTTAGTAGAAGTTCAAAAATAAATTGAAGAAGTTAGAAGTTAGAAATCAGCAGTTAGATTTTATCCGAAACCTATTTTACTGATTTTCTAACATCTAATGTCTAACATCTGAAAATCTAAAAGACAATGAAATTAAACAATATACAACCGGCAAGCGGTTCTACTCACAATTCAAAAAGAATTGGTAGAGGACAAGGAAGTGGAAAAGGCGGTACTTCAACAAAAGGTCATAAAGGACAAAAATCCAGATCCGGTTACTCTCAGAAAATCGGTTTTGAAGGTGGTCAAATGCCTTTACAAAGAAGATTGCCTAAATTCGGCTTCAATAACATCAATAGAAAAGAATTTAGAGGAATCAATTTAGATACTATCCAAACACTTATCGATACCAAAGGAATTTCTGGTGACATTACCAAAGAAGTTTTGGTACAAAATGGTTTGGCATCTAAAAATGACCTTGTGAAAATTATGGGTAGAGGAGAGCTGAAATCTGGCGTTTCTATCTCTGCTGATAAATTCACAAAATCTGCTGAAGAACTTATCGCTAAGGCAGGCGGAAAAGCAATTACTCTATAATATCTTTATAAAAAGAAATGAAAGAATTTATACAAACACTTAAAAACATTTGGAGTCTTAAAGAACTAAGAGAAAAAATTCTCTTTACTTTGGGTTTAATCCTCGTGTATAGATTCGCATCTCATATCTCGCTTCCTGCAATTAATATTGCAGAAGTGGGGAGCCTTTTGGAGCAATACCAAAACCAAGGAGGTAGCAAACAGGGAGCAGGTCTTCTTGGTTTGCTTTCTTCTTTTACAGGAGGTGCTTTTAGCCGTGCTTCTATTTTAGCATTGGGAATTATGCCGTATATCTCAGCTTCCATTATCGTGCAGCTGATGGGGATGGCAATTCCTTATTTGCAAAAATTACAGAAAGACGGACAAAGCGGTAGAAATACCTTGAACCAAATTACAAGATGGCTGACCATCGCAGTTTGTTTGGTACAAGCACCTGCTTACCTTACATCTATCACGCAAATGTTCATCCCTTATAGCCAATTTCAGTCGGCGTACTATGTAGAACCAAACTCTATTATGTTCTGGTTGCCAAGTATCGTTATCCTCGTAGCAGGTTCTGTATTTGCTATGTGGTTGGGAGAGAAAATTACGGATAGAGGTATTGGTAATGGTATTTCTATACTTATTATGGTAGGTATTTTGGCAGACCTTCCGTCATCTTTTGTACAAGAGGTGGCAACCCAAACTGGGAAAGGTGGTGCAGGAACTATTATGATTCTTCTAGAAGTACTGTTCTGGATGTTGGTCGTATTATTTGGTATTATCTTATCTGTTGCGGTAAGGAAAATCCCAATTCAGTATGTAAGCCGTGCACAAGCAAGAGGTGGTGTTAATAGAAATCTGATGCAAGGTGCAAGACAATGGATTCCTTTGAAAGTGAATGCAGCAGGTGTAATGCCAATTATCTTTGCACAGGCACTAATGTTTGTACCTGGATTATTAACCAAAGTAGATGAGACCAATACATTCTTATCAGGTTTCAAAAATGTGTTTAGCTGGCAATACAACTTGTTGTTTGCGATACTCATTATTGTATTTACATTCTTCTATACTGCGATTACCATTCCGGTAAACCAGATGGCAGATGACCTGAAGAGAAATGGTGGTTTGATACCAAAAGTAAGACCAGGAAAAGAAACTGCTGATTATTTGGATAATATATTATCAAAAATTACTTTGCCAGGTTCAATATTTTTAGCTATCTTTGCAGTCCTTCCGGCACTTGTGTACGGAACGCTGGTTCAGACAGATAGATTTGCACTGTTTTTCGGTGGTACTTCACTATTAATTATGGTTGGGGTAATCCTAGATACAGTACAGCAAATCAATACCTATTTGTTGAATCACCATTATGATGGATTGATGCAGTCTAAATTATCTAGAACATCAAACTAATTTTTAAGATTAAATGGCAAAACAAAAGCATATAGAACAAGATGGCGTGATAGTGGAAGCATTATCCAACGCTATGTTTCGAGTGGAATTAGAAAATGGGCATGTTCTTATTGCCCATATTTCTGGTAAGATGAGAATGCATTATATCAAACTATTACCTGGTGATAAGGTAAGGTTGGAAATGTCTCCCTATGATTTATCCAAAGGGAGAATTACTTTTAGATATTAACGAGGCTTAAGGCAAAGCTTAAAGCATAAAGCAATAAAAATATGAAAGTTAGAGCATCTATTAAAAAAAGAAGTGCTGATTGCAAAATAGTACGCAGAAAAGGTGTACTTTTCGTAATCAACAAGAAGAACCCAAAATTTAAACAAAGACAAGGCTAAAATTAAATTATGGCGAGAATTTCAGGTATTGATTTACCAAAAAACAAAAGAGGCGTTATCGGTCTTACTTACATCTATGGAGTTGGTAAAAGCACAGCTTCCCAAATCCTAAAAGCTGCCGGTATCAGCGAAGACAAGAAAGTCAACGAATGGAATGACGATGAATTGGCTGCAATTAGAAACTACATCACCGAAAATGTAAAAGTAGAAGGTGAGTTGCGTTCTGAAGTGCAATTGAACATCAAGCGATTGATGGACATAGGATGCCAACGAGGAATACGTCACAGACTAGGATTACCTTTAAGAGGCCAAAGAACTAAAAACAATTCTAGAACCCGTAAAGGAAAGAGAAAAACTGTTGCTAATAAGAAAAAAGCAAGTAAATAATCTTTAGAATTATTAAATAATGGCAAAACAAACAAAAACAGTTAAGAAAAGAAAAGTAAAAGTAGAAGCGATTGGGGAAGCACATATCCAAGCGTCTTTCAATAATATTATTATTTCTTTAACCAATAAGAACGGAGAGGTTATCTCTTGGTCATCTGCCGGTAAAATGGGATTCAGAGGATCTAAAAAGAATACTCCTTTTGCAGCACAAATGGCTGCTGAAAATTGTGCAGCCGTAGCTCACGAAGCTGGTCTGAGAAGAGTGAAAGTATTTGTAAAAGGTCCTGGACAAGGTAGAGAATCTGCCATCAGAACCATACACAACTCAGGGATTGAAGTAAGCGAAATCGTAGATGTGACTCCTATGCCACACAACGGTTGTAGACCACCAAAAAGAAGAAGAGTATAATAATTAGAATTTGAAATTTGAAACTTGAAATTTCAAATCTCGAATCTCAAATCTTTAAAAATATGGCAAGATATATTGGACCAAAAACTAAGATTGCAAGAAAATTTGGTGCTGCAATCTACGGAGATGACAAAAACTTCGAAAGAAGAAAAAACCAACCACCAGGACAACACGGACCTAACAAAAGAAGAGGTGCGAAAAAATCCGAGTACGCTATACAGCTAACTGAAAAACAAAAGGCTAAATATACTTACGGTATCCTAGAAAGACAATTCAGAAACCTTTACGAAAAGGCTTCTAGATCTAATGGTGTAACCGGTGAAATCCTTTTGCAACTTTGCGAGTCTAGACTAGATAACGTAGTTTACAGATTAGGATTTGCTAAAAGTAGAGCTGGTGCAAGACAGTTGGTTTCTCACAGACATATCACAGTAAACGGAGAGTTGGTAAACATACCTTCTTACTCCCTAAAAGCAGGTGATGTAGTTGCTGTAAGAGAAAAATCCAAATCTTTGGAAGTTGTAGCAGATGCTTTGGCTTCTAAATCTAACTACGAATGGTTGCAGTTCAACGACGAGAAAAAAGAAGGAACTTTCGTTTCCGCTCCTGAAAGAATCCAAATTCCGGAAGACATCAAGGAACAACTAATCGTCGAACTATACAACAAATAATCATTAAATCAATTTTTTGCTCAACCCAACAATATGGCAATTTTACAATTCATAAAACCCGATAAAGTAATTCTTTTAAACTCGGACGATTATAAAGGTCAGTTTGAATTCAGACCACTAGAACCGGGATTTGGTCTTACAATCGGTAATGCTTTGAGAAGAGTATTACTTTCTTCTCTAGAAGGATATGCTATTTCATCTATCAAAATTGAAGGTGTAGAGCACGAGTTTTCAACAATTCCAGGAGTGATAGAAGATGTAACTGAAATCATCCTGAATTTGAAACAACTACGTCTAAAGGCAAATGCCGAAAACCAACCTACCGAACAAGTGGTAGCAAAAGTTTCTGGTAAAACACAAGTTACAGCAGGAGATTTAGGGAAATCCATCAATGGTTTTGAAGTCCTAAATACCGACCTTGTAATTTGTAATACAACTAAAGATGTAAACTTCGAGATTACTTTTAATATCGAAAAGGGTAGAGGCTATGTTCCAAGCGAACAAAACAAATCCAATAATGCCCCAATAGGGACTATTGCGATAGATTCTATCTTTACACCGATAAAAAAAGTACAATATTCGATTGAAAATTATCGTGTAGAGCAAAAAACAGACTACGAAAAATTGATTTTGGATATTGAAACTGATGGGTCAATTACTCCGCAGAATGCCCTTACAGAGGCTTCTAAGATTTTGATTTATCACTTTATGCTTTTCTCTGATGAAAGAATTACTCTAGAAACAGAAGCGGTAAAAGCATCCATCCAATACGATGAGGAAACCTTGCATACAAGACAACTCCTGAAATCCAAATTAGCAGATATGGATCTTTCCGTAAGAGCCCTAAACTGCTTGAAGGCTGCAGAAGTAGAAACACTTGGCGAGTTGGTTTCTTATAGTAAGTCTGACTTAATGAAATTTAGAAATTTCGGTAAGAAATCTTTAACAGAATTAGAAGAATTAGTGCATTCAAAAGGTCTTAACTTCGGTTACGACGTTGCAAAGTATAAATTAGATGCTGATAAATAATAAACAATGAGACACGGTAAAAAATTCAATCACTTAGGAAGAACAGCGCCTCACAGAAAGGCAATGCTTTCTAATATGGCTTGTTCTCTTATTGAGCATAAAAGAATCAACACAACTGTTGCCAAAGCTAAGGCTTTGAGAGTTTATGTTGAACCACTTTTAACTAAAGCAAAAGAAGATACAACACATAACAGAAGAACAGTATTCGCTTACCTTCAAAGCAAAGAAGCGGTTTCTGAATTATTCAGAACAATTGCTCCTAAAATCGCAGAAAGAAATGGTGGTTACACCAGAATCATCAAAACTGGATTTAGAGCTGGGGATGCTGCAGATACAGCTTTAATCGAGCTTGTAGATTTCAACGAGATTTACAACCCGAATGCTGAAGAGAAGAAAACAACAAGAAGAAGTAGAAGAACAGGGGCTGCTAAAAAAGCTGAACCAGTTGCTACAGTTCCTGCTGAAGAAACCAAAGTAGAAGAGCCAAAAGCTGATGCTACTGAGGAAAAAACAGAAGAATAATTTTATCTCTGTTATAATAAAATAAAATCCGCTTCATTCGTGAAGCGGATTTTTTATTTACCTTAATATTGAATAATATAAAAACATAATTCATCAATAGTTAGAAAACACGTGTTCCAAGATACTTTTATCATCTTCGGATAGTTCTATTTTTCTTCTTCCCATTGCTTTTTCCGCAACTTCGTAGGCTTTTTCGAGCTTGAATTTTTCATCGCCTTTCATTCCGCCCCAACTGAAATTCTCTACCAAATTTGGCGGAAATCCACTTTTGAATATATTAGCTGCAATTCCTACAACAGTTCCTGTATTTAGTTGTGTATTTATAGCCGTTTTGGAATGATCGCCCATAACGAGTCCTGCAAACTGAAGTCCTGTATCTAAAAAACGTTTGGCTTTATAATTCCATAATTTTACATTGGCGTAATTGTTTTTCAGGTTAGATGAATTGGTATCTGCTCCTAAATTACACCATTCACCAATCACAGAATTACCAACAAAACCATCGTGTCCTTTGTTAGAATACCCAAAAATCACAATATTATTTACTTCTCCACCAACTTTGCATTGTGGGCCAATCGTAGTTGCACCGTATATTTTAGCACCAAGATTAAATTTAGAACCTTCGCACAAAGCGATCGGACCACGCAGATTGCAACCTTCCATTACTTCGGCATTTTTACCGATATAGATTTTCCCTGTTGTGCAATTTAAGGTCGAAAATTCCACTTGTGCTCCTTCTTCAATAAAAAGATTCATCCTGTCTCCCAAGAAGCCATTGGTGTTAGATAGCGGTTGAGAGGCTCTGTTTTTCGTGAGTAAATCGAAATCGAAATCTATCGCTTTATTGTTATAAGTAAACAAATCGGTAGGTTGTTTGTAGAAAATCAAATCCTCTTCCACATCGGTCATTTTTTCAATCTGATTTAAATTGAAATCCTCCATATTTACTTTTGCGACAAGCAATTCGTTTTCATAAACTAAGGCTTCGCCTAAATTTAGATTTTTTATTTGTTCTAAAATCTGCTCGGTTGGCAAGAAATTCGGAACGATAAAAAGGCTTTCTTTGGCAGCTGGTTTTTGGTATTTGGTTTGAAGATAATCTTCCGTAATGTAGGAAATATCTTCTATATCTAATAGTTTTTGCCAGCGTTCGGCAAAGGTAAGAATGCCACATCGCATCTCAGCAATTGGTCTGGTAAAGGTAAGTGGGAGAAAATCTTCCCAATATTGTGCATCGGAAAAAACAAGTTGCATAGTTTGTGATATTTTATTTGGTTCAAAAATACAAAAAAGTCTTCCAATAATATGAAAGACTTTTTATAACAATTTTAAATCAAAATATTACTTAGCGAATTTTTTGTATTTGTTCATAAATTTATCAACTCTACCCGCTGTATCTACCAATTTTACTTTACCAGTGTAGAAAGGGTGAGAAGTAGAAGAAATTTCCATTTTGATTAATGGATAAGTTTCTCCTTCGTATTCTATTGTATCTTTAGTTTCCGCAGTAGATTTGCAAAGAAACATCTCGTCGTTACTCATGTCTTTGAAAACAACAAGTCTATAATTTTCTGGGTGGATTCCGTTTTTCATAACTTTCTAATTTTTTCTAAAAATTTGTTTTTGAGTGTTTTGATGAAAATGGTAATGGCTATTTCATCGGGTAAATTTTAGACCGCAAAAATAAGAATAATTTTTAACTCCACAAAAACTTAATTCTAAAAAAA
>JAUNTR010000276.1 GCA_030538575.1 Cruoricaptor ignavus
TCAGTATTTATCTTAGGGCAAAAATCCCAACGCTTTGCGAAAGATTACTGAAACAGAAATTCAAAAGACCGCTGATTGCGAATATTCCAGAAGAAAACCTTCCAGAGTTTATTGCTAAGCATCTTTTTGAGAGAAATCCTTTCTATAATCAATGCGAGTTTACGGTGGATACGGATGACAAAACGCCGGAGGAGATTGCGGGAGAAATTATTGGTCTTCTTCCTCCTCGCTAAAAAAGGCATTCCAATAATCTTCGTCTGTCCCATCGGAGTCTGTGTCGTGGGAGATATAATAATCTATCTCCCTACGGTCTTTTTTGGTTGGTCTGCCTTCGCCTTTTATTCGATAATAATCTTGTTGCATTCTGCGAAGTTTTAGGATTTCGTACTGCTCTTTATCCGTCATATCTATGATATGTTCGGGAACGAGTTTTGCTCCAATTCTGCTTTTTGGGATTTGCAAAACTTTTATTTTATAGTCTATTTGGTTTTTTCTTATTTTTATAATATCACCTTCTTTTACCTCTTTGGAGGACTTTACAGCGTTTTCACCAATGGAAATTCTGTTCTTTTTTATCTCTTCGGAAGCTATGTTTCTGGTCTTATAAATACGAACACTCCATAAAAATTTATCTATTCTCATAATTTATTTATACTTTTGCGTATTCAAAAATAATCAATTAAAATGAAAAAAGCATTTATATATCTTGCGACGGCTGTATTTTTTGTGTCTTCGTGCAATAGAGATAATAATACAACGGCAAGAATACAAGAGGTGGATAACCTAACTACGCAAAATACCAATGATGATGCGGCGATTGCCAAGTATTTGGATGAGCATTATTTGGATAGCCAAGGGAAAATTGTGGCTTTTAGCAGCACGAGTACAGATGACGATAATAATAAAAAATTGTCGGAACTTAATCCTCAAAAATTATCATCGGGTGTTATCGTAATTAAAAGAGAGGATGCACAACCAACTTCGGGAACGGCGATTGGTAGTACAGATGTACTTAGATTAATGCATAAAACAACCGCTTTTTTATCACAAGATGATGATGGGATAAAATACACTTCGGAAATTTCTTTTGCCAATACGATAGAAACTACGGGTGTTCCAGAGGTAGACCCAAGTTATTATTATGTGAAAAATAATATCCTTACATCAACTGGGAATGCTCGCTCTTATTACGAAATAGAAGGTTTGCAAGAGGGAATGCAACATTTTGAAAGTTTTGATAAAGCAGATTCCGAAAATTATAATTTGCAAGGTGTTATTATCGTACCATCCAGAGCTGCATTTGCGAGAGATACTCATTATCCTTATGGAGGCGTTAGTTGGAGAAATAGAACATTTGTATTCAATTTTCAAGTTTACAAATCGAGTACAAGAACAACCAGCGAAGAGTAATTTTCACCAAATATTAAGAAAATAAAAAAGAGATTCCCGATAAAAAAGGAATCTCTTTTTTTGATTATGATTTTTAAATTAAATTAAGATGTTTTTGCAGGCAACATTTCTTTCTCCTGTTCTTTCATTAAAGTTTTATAGGTTTTTGAGGAAAGTACGATGCTAAATTCATAAAGTACCAAAAGCGGAAGAGCTGCCATCATCATACTCAAAACATCGGCAGGTGTTATAATTGCTGCAACAACCATAATGAGGATTATGGCATGACGACGATAGGTTTTTAGGAACATTGGTGTAAGAATGCCGATTCTAGTAAGAAAATACACGATAATCGGGAAAAGAAAAATAAGCCCCATACCCAAAACAATTTGGAAGAAAAGCGTTGCATAATCCGATAAATCGTACAAAGGTTCTATAATATCCGAGATTTTGAAAACAACCCCGAAATTAATAGCGAATGGCAAAATAAGATAATAACCACACAAAATACCGCAAAGAAATAGAAACCATACGGAATTGATGAGGAATAAAGAGTTCTTTTTCTCCTTCGGATGAAGAGCTGGAGAAATAAAACGCCACAGTTCCCAAACCAAATAAGGAAAAGCCAAAACCATACCTCCTACAATGGAAACCGCCATCATAATATTAAATTGCTGATACAACTTCTGCACACGAACTGGGAAATCCTCAGGTAACTCTATGGCATTGCTCCCCGTAATAAGGTTCGAGAGATAGTTGATTAATCTAAATGTAGGGAAATCGTTTCGTACTGGTCCGAAAAATATCGTATCTATAATCCAATTGATATTGAATCCTATAATAAAACCGCAGATAATAATTGCAATTATACAGCGGATAAGATGTCCACGTAATTCCCCAATGTGTCCTAATAAAGACATTTCTTTTTCGTCGCTCACAATGTTTTTATTTCAATTTTTTTTAAGTTGCGAAAATACACAATAAATATTAAAGTTAAGAATTAAGATGCAAGAGTCAAGATGCGAGAACCAAGAATTAAAATCCAAAACTCAAAATCCCTCTTCGGCTTCGCTCAGAGTGATAATCCAAAACTCAAAACTCAAAATCCAAAACCTAAACAATTCCTTCATCCAATAGTCTATGCAAATCTATTATTCCGAAATATTTTCCTTGTTCAGTTACAATTAATTGTCCTATATTGTTGTCTTTCAATATTTTCATGGCTTCTTTTGCCAATGCATCTTTTTCTATGTGTTTAGGATTTTTACTCATAATATTTTCAGCGGAAATTCCCGAAATATTTTCTGTATTCATCAGCATTCTACGCAAATCGCCATCAGTAATTATTCCTAAAATTTCTTCGTTATCCGTAACCACAGTTACGCCGTGTTTAGAACTGCTAACCGATATAATTACGCTACGAATATCCGCATCTGCAGAAACGAAAGGTTTCTGCGGAGAAAGAAATTGCTCTACTTTTGCTGTAAGGTTTTTGCCCAAACTTCCACCTGGATGAAACTTTGCAAAATCCCTGTCTTTAAAACCATTTAATTCCATTAGGCAAACCGCCAAAGCATCTCCCAGAGCCATTTGCACAGTGGTAGAACTCGTTGGGGCTAATTTGTTTGGGCAGGCTTCTTTTTCCACAAAAGTATCCAAAATAATATCCGAAAACTCAGCCAGTTTAGAGTTTTTGT
>JAUNTR010000277.1 GCA_030538575.1 Cruoricaptor ignavus
AAAACGAAATGGTTTTTTGCGAACTAAAAATTCCTGAAATTTCAACGTATAACTTCAAGCCCGCCTTTTGCAAACTGCGAAGCACATCAGTTCTTCACTCCATTCTTCATAAGTGTAATTCCAAATGTTGTCAAGGTCTTCATTCGCTTTATTTGTCAAATCATAGTTAGCCATTTTGCAGTTTTTGTACTTTTAGTCGTTTGAGATTTTCTTTAACGTCAAAATTTTTAACAATTCCACTTTTCAGTCCTTCCTGAATTGCATTTTCTAAAATTTGAACACGATTTTCTTCTTCTTCTAAAAGTCGAAGTCCTGCACGGATAACTTCACTCGCATTTTTATATCTTCCTGCCGATATCTTACTATCAACAAAATTTTCAAAGTAGTCTCCTAGAGAAACCGATGTATTTCGTCCCATTTTTTTGTATTTTTAAATTATAGATTCAAAGTCACCAAAATTTGGTAATTATGCAAATCTTTTTTTTGGCTGACGGATTTTTAAAATGACTGCTAACGGGAAACGTATTGGCGAAGGGCGGGCTTAAACAGACAAAATTTTCTATTAAGACTGAACGAAGCCGATGCTTTTTCAATGGAACTAAATTACAAAAAAATGTGGAATTGAAATGATAATTCTCCGATTCCTTTGAAAAATAAAAATTACTGAGGAAAAAGCAGTGGAGACTAAATATTACTGATTTTTCTTTTTAGTTCGCATCCCCGCATATTACCAATACCATGTTACCTGAAGGCGTTTTTATTCATTCGCTTCTTTCAGAGCAATTAATTCTAGCTCAGGAGAAATTCTAAAATTTGTTTCTTTGATTTT
Source organism: Cruoricaptor ignavus (assembly GCA_030538575.1). Lineage (GTDB taxonomy): Bacteria > Bacteroidota > Bacteroidia > Flavobacteriales > Weeksellaceae > JAUNTR01. The sequence goes on from JAUNTR010000277.1 coordinate 830, forward strand.
CTCCAAGTATGGTTTTATTGAAGGAATTATTCCGTTTAATTTTGCACGAACAATAATTCCAATAGTTCCAGTAAAATCAATTCCAAGTTGATCAGCGACTTTTCTAGCTTTATAGTCATCTAAAATAATTTTACTGTTTGGATTTTCAAGGGCTAAAGCAATTGCACTTGACTCACCTTTGTCAATTTGAAGTTCTAAAAGCTGCTGTTTTGAAATATCTTTTACTTTAAAAATTTCAATCCAACTTGGTAATTCTTCTCCAAATTCATTTGCAATTTCACTTGTAGTTACAATTGTTTGATAAAGTTTTTTCAGTATTTCAAGTTCTCCAATTTTTGAAAGAATAATTAGACAACTCGTATCGGAAATGATTATTTTATGCATTTTGAACATCTTTAGAAAGTTCAGAACTTGGAAAATTAAATATTGAAACATCATATTTTCCTAATAATTCTGCAAATGCTTTCTTTGAAAGACCAACAACATTAGCAGCTTGTCCAAGAGAAAGTTTTCCTTGTTCATATAATTTGCTGGCAAGAAGCATTGTAAGTTGAAAATTATCAACCCCTAAATTATCTGGTATATTCAGCGTTATTGTTTTCATAATTTTTTACTATTTAACTGACATTTAATTTGTTATGCTGCTTTTATACGCTTGCACCTAACACACAAATATACGCATAAAACTCATCTTTGCAAATTATTTTCCAAAACTTATTTATTGCTATATATCAAGCAATTACATATATTTGTATTTTAGGATATACAAAATAAGCAAAAAAAAATCCTGCCGAAACATAAACTATTTTATCGTTATTGGCACACGTAAAACACTCACATCTTTATTCCCTCTCCAATCCCAACAGTTTATTCCTATGGTTTTGTCCCCAAGTTTTGAGTACTTTTATAATTGGAGCGACGGTTTGGGCGTAAGGTTCAAGTTTGTATAAAATCTTTACGGGATAATCATCAATAACCACCCGCTTTATAAGTTTCAATTTAGACTTAACCCCGCATCTTGCAAAACCTATGTTGTACGACGTTTTTTTAGACAATCATTCCTGACTGCTTATTTTTTACACGCTCAACATATCCCGCAAAATAAAACGGAATATTATCTTCGGTACCGTTTTCAATACGACCTTTAACTTTTTCAAAAGCAAGAATTGAAGTTTCAAATTCTGGTTGTCCGGTAACAAAAATTGGTTGATTTAATTGTTCGTACCAATAATATTTCCCTCCAAAATTTCTTCTTGCGACTTCAAAAATGTAAGAACCTGCTTGAGCAATTAAATCACTCATCATTTCTTCGTCCATTTGGTCTTTAAAGTCTGCAAAGTTGTCAAGAAGTTCATCTAATGATTCTAAACTTTCAACAGAGTAATCAAATGCACCATCATATTTTTCATTAAAAGACTGGATTATTCTTTCGGCATTTGCTGACGAATCATTAATAAATTCTTTCTGTGCTTCGTCAACTTGTTGTTTCGGTGACGGTTGTAAGTGTTCATCGTTTTGATTTTGCTTCTTTTTAAAAAAATCAAATAGTCCCATATTAATATTTTTTTGTTTTGACGGCTGTTAAAATAAAATGTCGTACAACACACAAATATACGCATAAAACTCATCTTTGCAAATTATTTTCCAAAACTTATTTATTGCTATATATCAAGCAATTACATATATTTGTATTTTAGGATATACAAAATAAGCAAAAAAAAATCCTGCCGAAACATAAACTATTTTATCGTTATTGGCACACGTAAAACACTCACATCTTTATTCCCTCTCCAATCCCAACAGTTTATTCCTATGGTTTTGTCCCCAAGTTTTGAGTACTTTTATAATTGGAGCGACGGTTTGGGCGTAAGGTTCAAGTTTGTATAAAATCTTTACGGGATAATCATCAATAACCACCCGCTTTATAAGTTTATGCCCTTCAAGTTCTTTCAGTTCTTTTACCAAAACTTTTGGCGAAATACACGGAACACTGTTTTGAATATCCGTATAGCGTTCATTCCCAGTTATCATCGATACCAAAATGGGTATTTTCCATTTTCCGCTAAATACATCTAACGCATCACGTAGCGGAATTAGCGTTTCGGCACAAAGGTAATGTATCCGTTTTTCTGTACTATCTTTCATTTTTACAAATTACCTTCATTTTGAAAATCACTTTACAAAGAAAAACAACCTCGTTTTTTTATCGGAGAAAACGTAAAAGGCTTGCTTTCAG
>JAUNTR010000278.1 GCA_030538575.1 Cruoricaptor ignavus
CAGGCGTAAGGATTTTCGATACCGAACATCGGCGAGTGGCTTGGCTTAGCGAAAATGCCACGTCTTGTGCTTGGAATTTACCAGAAAATTGCTATTCCCAAATCGTAAAAGTATAAGGTAAATTTAGCGATTTAATAATTTTTTTAGCGTTTGAAAATAGATTTCGCATTTTGCCAAATGTGTGCCGTACCAAGAGAATGCTTCGCCATCTACAAGGATAATTTTGCTCTTTGGTAATGCTGTTTGCAATTCTGTAATATGCTTGTTGCTAAAAGGATACGGTTCAGTAGAAAGGAAAATATAATCCGCAGTCACCATATTTTCTACTGTAATTTCGGGGTATCTTTTTTCGGAATTAAAAATATTTCGCAGTCCCAATCGGGTCAATATTTCGTGGATAAAAGTATCTGAACCAACCGTCATATAAGGATTTTTCCAAATAAGATATGCTACGGAGAGTTCCTCTTTTATCGTGCTTTTATCGAATATATCAGCAATTTTACCAATGTATTTTTCTGCCGTATTTTCTCGGTTTAGCATCGCTCCCAACTCCGAGAGAAAAGTTTTGTTATCCTCCAAATTTTCTATGTCTGTAACCCATACATTTAGGCTTTTTTGCAGATTTTCTATTTGGGATTTTTCGTTTTCCTCTTTGTTGGCAATTACCAAATCGGGATTTAGTTTTTTTATCTTTTCTAAGTTTAAGTTCTTTGTTCCTCCAATAATCTCAATATCTTTTACCGAAGATTTTGGGTGAATGCAGAATTTTGTACGACCGATAATTTCAGTTTTATCCAAACCAAAATCGAATAACGTTTCTGTAATAGAAGGAACTAAGGATACGATTTTCATTAAACTTTAAAGTTGAGATTTTCCCACTTCGGCTTGCCGATTTTTTTGGCGAATATTTTTTATAATATCGTTCATCACGCCTTCTGTACCTATTTTTATTGAGTTTTCTGTGCTACCCAACATTCTTTTATTTCGTTTAAAAGTATCGTGAGAAGCCTCTGAAATAAGGTTGCCTTCCGCATCGAAAACCTTCATACTCACAACAACTTGGTTAGAGAAAACATACTTGCCAATCCCTACTTTAAAGTATTTAATCTTAGGAACTATCGCAATTTCCGAATTATTGTTTTTACAAATTTCCTTTATTGTATTCACATCTACCGAATCAAAAGGCATTTCGGTATTTACCCGCAACATTTTCAGTTGGTTATATTTGCTCATTTTATTGCTAACACCATTAAAAAAAGCTAAGTACGAAGCCTGTTTTATTTCCTCTACATCAGGGTTTATTTCGGGATTAAAATATACCACTTGATATTTGTTTTCCAGATTTCCAAGGTTGTTAGTTAAGTTATTTTTTTGAGCAGACACACTCATACAACCACTAATTATAATGGCTCCAGCGGTAATTAATGCAATAGGAAGTAGAATTTTTTTCATCTTGTTTTCGTAATGCAAAGATAAAACCAAACAAAAATTTTTTCATATTAAATTTTTGTTTTTTTCCATATTTATTTAATAGATGTAGGATTATTTTTGTTTCTCAGTTTTTCAAGTTTTATTTTTTAAGGAAAAGTTTGGTAGGTTTGTAGAAATGTTGTACTTTTGCACCTCGTTACATAATAATTATTAAATAATATTGGCATGTATTTAACATCAGAAAAGAAATCAGAAATCTTCGCAAAGCACGGAGGTAAAGCAGAAAACACAGGTTCTGCTGAAGGGCAAATCGCTCTTTTTACTTACAGAATCAACCACCTTACAGGTCACTTGAAAAAGAACCATAAGGATTATGCTACAGAAAGAGCATTGGTGAAAATGGTAGGTAAAAGAAAAAGATTACTGGATTACCTTAAAAACAAAGATATCGCAAGATATAGAGCAATTATTGCTGAACTTGGTTTAAGAAAATAATCTTAGATAAACTAAAACGAAAAAGCAATCTCGAAAGAGGTTGCTTTTTTATTTTATAACTCAATGAAAATCTACAATAAATAAAATCTTACAATTGAAAAGTTGGTGTGTAATTGTTTTTATTAAATTATATGCAAAATGATATTTTTATTGATATTTTTTCTTAACTTAGTTGACGGAAAAAATACTATAATCATCTTATTCAAAAGGATAAAATATAGTTTTTTGTTTTTTATTATTCTAAATAAATTTCATATAAATGAATAGAATTTTTATACTTTTCGCAATTTTTATTTTTCAATGCTTTCCTTCTCAAAAAACATTATCAGAATATCCTGATGGTCAGTCGCCGTATAAAGGAGGCTCTGAACAAATGTTTAGCGAGATGCAAGGTTATTTCTCAAAAATAGGGCAAAATCCTTGTGATGAAAAACAAAGGTATTGGGTAGTTTTGAAAATAGATGATACTGGAAAACCTTTTTTGGTCAAAAGAAAATCGGATGAAGCTAATATAGAGAAAAACAAATGTGCTTTCGATTTAGCAGTAAAAGCTTTAGGAAGTTTGAAGAATTGGCAACCTGCTGAAAGAAAAGGCAAAAAAATATCAGCATATTTTGACTTTCCGTTTATCCCAGCAGATTTTTTTGAGAATTATAAATCGGGGTATGATATAATTAAAACAGTAGAACCGCCTGTTTTTATAGGAGGTGAAGATGTTTTTATGCGAGAAATTCGTAAAAATATAACAGGTTATTTAGATTGGTATTCTTATATTCCAGAGGGGAAATTTATCATATTTTTTGAAATCGGAACAGATGGGCGAATGTCTAATATAGATATCGAACCAAAATTACCGAATAGCAAAACGTTTTATGAGGATATGAAATTTGCCATAAGAAAAGTAAAAGGCAAATGGTCTCCTGCAAAAATAGGCGGAATTCCTATAAAATCTAAATACCGATTATCATTAGATTTTCATATACCCGATTAGTTTTTTCTTAATTTCATAAATGAAATAATAAAAAATCAAAAAAAACCTTTGGAAAATTGCTATCCAAAGGTTTTTATATTTAATTGAAAATAAAGTTTTTATATCTCTGTATTGATG
>JAUNTR010000279.1 GCA_030538575.1 Cruoricaptor ignavus
GTGGTAAGAGATACAGGAGGCTATGCTACCGCTTTGAAATTCTCTATGAAAAACATATACGGTGCAAACGAAGGAGAAACATTTTGGGCAGCTTCAGATGTTGGTTGGGTTGTTGGGCATAGTTATATTATATATGGTCCGCTCATCAATAGAAATACAACCATTATCTTCGAGGGCAAACCTATTATGACGCCTGATGCAGGAACTTTTTGGCGTGTAATTTCCGAGCATAATGTTTCGGTAATGTTTACCGCTCCTACGGCTATCAGAGCTATAAAAAAAGAAGACCCCGATGGAGAACTCATCAAGAAATATAACTTATCTTCTCTCCGAACCCAATTCCTTGCTGGGGAAAGATGCGATGTTGCAACCTTAGATTGGTATAACAAACACGTTGGCGTAACAGCTATCGACCATTGGTGGCAAACAGAAAGCGGTTGGCCAATGCTTGGATTAATGCCTGGTGTAGAAGAAGCCAGAGTGAAAAGAGCCTCCGCTGGAAAACCAATTCCAGGTTTTGATATTAAAGTTTTTAGCGAAGAAGGTTACGAGTTAGAAGCTCACCACGAAGGTTATTTGGTCATCAAACTTCCTTTGCCTCCAGGAACACTTATGGGAATATGGAACGACCCCGAACGTTTCAAATTCGGATATCTTTCCAGATTTCCAGGATATTATTTCAGCGGAGATGGTGCGATAAAAGATGAGGACGGCTACGTTTTCGTTACAGGCAGAGTAGATGATGTAATTAATGTCGCAGGACACCGACTTTCCACCGCAGAAATGGAGGAAGTTGTTTCCGGACATAAAGACGTTGCGGAATGTTGCGTTGTGGGAATTGATGATGATTTGAAGGGACAAGTTCCTTTCGCTGTAACGGTACTAAAAACCAACTCCAACGCTGATGAAAAACAATTGGAAAAAGAAATTATAGAATTGGTAAGAGAGCAAATAGGTCCTGTTGCTTGCCTGAAAAATGCTATGATTGTGAATAGATTACCCAAAACCCGCTCGGGAAAAATCCTAAGAAAACTTATCCGTACAATGCTGGATGGCAAGGATTTCCAAATCCCTTCTACGATAGATGATGAAACTATTATTGATGAAATACAAAGCAAAATAGCAGATTATAAAAGTAAATAATAACCAACAAATTAGATTCAAACAAAATTAACTTTAAACAAAATTGATTATGAAAAACTTGTATATCGATGATTTACCAGATTATTTCAAACAGTACAAAAAATCCATTAAAAACCCGAAAAAGTTTTGGGACAAAATAGCCGACGAAGGTTTCGTTTGGTATCAACGCTGGACAAAAGTTGTGGATTTTGATATGGAAGAAGCCAAAATAAAATGGTTCAAAAATGCTAAACTCAATATTACCAAAAACTGCTTGGACAGACATTTGGCAGAACGTGGCGACAAAACCGCCATCATTTGGGAACCCAACGACCCAAAAGAAGAAGCCCAGCACATCACTTACAAAGATTTGCACGAGCGGGTTTGCAAAATGGCAAATGTACTGAAAGATTTAGGTGTAGAAAAAGGCGACCGAGTTTGTATTTATCTTCCTATGATTCCCGAGTTGGCAGTTAGTATGTTGGCTTGTGCAAGATTAGGTGCAGTGCATTCCGTAATATTTGCAGGATTTTCCGATACTGCGGTTGCCTCTCGTGTGAATGATTGCGAAGCCAAAATAATCATTTGTTCCGATGGAAGTTTCCGTGGAAACAAAGCCATTGATTTAAAAGGAATTATAGACAAAGCGGTAGAAAAATGCCCAACTATAAAAAATGTTTTGGTCGTAAAAAGAACCAATAGCAACGTGAAAATGAAAGAAGGTAGAGATATTTGGTTAGACGAACTTTACGAAAAAGCTTCTCCCGATTTTATTTCCAAAATTATGGATGCCGAAGATCCTTTATTCATCCTCTATACATCTGGCTCTACAGGAAAACCAAAAGGAATGTTGCACACCACAGCAGGTTATATGGTTTATACCGCATATACTTTCAAAAACGTTTTCAATTACAAGGAGAACGACATCTATTGGTGTACGGCAGATATTGGTTGGATTACGGGGCATTCTTACATTCTCTACGGGCCGCTTGCCAATGGTGCTACAACGGTAATCTTCGAGGGTGTACCAACTTATCCCGAACCCGATAGATTTTGGGAAGTAATTGATAAACATAAAGTTACACAATTCTACACCGCTCCAACTGCCATTCGTTCTTTAGCAAAAGAAAGTAATGAATGGGTTGAAAAACACGATTTATCCAGTCTAAGAGTTATCGGCTCGGTTGGAGAACCAATCAACGATGAAGCTTGGCATTGGTACAACGACCACGTTGGGAAAAAGAAATGCCCTATTGTAGATACTTGGTGGCAAACCGAAACGGGAGGAATCCTTATTTCACCAATTCCATTTGTTACACCAACCAAACCTACTTATGCCACATTGCCACTCCCGGGCATTCAACCTGTTTTAATGGATGAAAAACGCAACGAAATCACAGGAAATCAAGTTGATGGTAATCTTTGCATTCGCTTCCCTTGGCCGGGAATTGCACGCACAATTTGGGGCGATCACCAAAGATATAAAGACACCTATTTCTCAGCATTTCCAGGGAAATATTTCACAGGAGATGGAGCATTAAGGGATGAAACAGGATATTACAGAATTACAGGTCGTGTAGATGATGTTATCATCGTATCGGGACACAATTTGGGTACAGCACCGATAGAAGACAGCATCAACCAACATCCAGCGGTTGCAGAATCTGCAATTGTAGGCTATCCGCACGATATAAAAGGAAGTGCCTTGTACGGATATGTTACATTAAAAGAAACAGGTGAATATAGAGACCGAGATAATCTGAGAAAAGAAATTAATATGCTGATTTCCGACAGTATCGGACCTATTGCAAAACTGGATAAAATACAATTTGTAAGCGGTTTACCTAAAACCCGTTCGGGGAAAATTATGCGTAGAATTTTAAGAAAAATTGCCGAAGGCGATTTCA
>JAUNTR010000280.1 GCA_030538575.1 Cruoricaptor ignavus
AAACTTGCCTTCCCGAAGCATCGAAAATATGAATTTGAAGACGCTCCGAAATGTTCTGTTTTCTTACCAAAATATCGCTGCCTTTCTTTTGCATTGTAGGATAAATTTCTACACTTTTGCTTGTATCATTCGGTTTGTGAGTGCTCAAAACTTGCCCATCGTAATAGAACATATTATTGATGGTTTTAGTGCTTATTTGTCCGTCTTTGGTTTCTATTTTCAACGTTACGGAATGATAACCTTTTTGTTTAGGTTCAATCTTTGGATTTCTAATATTTGGGTCATCAATTCCCACTTCTGGAGAGAATGTCCAAGTCCATTTTACGCCCTCTTGTTTCACGATGGAATAACTATCGAAATGAATCGGAGAGAAATCTATCGTTGGTTTTCCACTGTTCAAAATCAAAGGTTGGGCAATGGGTTTCATATCATTTTCTACCAAAGGCAATTCCCAAATTCCTTTATCCGAAGCCGCTCTCAGCACACCTTTTTTGTAAAACGGCATTAGTTTTATAATATTAATATGAGAAGGAAGCCCTGCCGAAACATCTTGCCAATCCTGTAATTCATCATTTTTATAATAAATTTTGGAATATGCAAAACCACTTTCTCCACCGAAATTAACGCTGGTATCAGCAACCACATACACGCTATTTTTTTTATCGCCCGTTACCACGATATTCATTACTTTTTGGTCGCCCAAATTTCCTGTTACATTCTGCCAAGTGTCTCCTCCATCGGTACTTTTGTAGAAGCCTTTGGTATCAGCATTGGTTAGCCAAATTTCATTATCGTTTTCGGGATGAATTTGGAGTTTAAAACCAAAATAAGTATTCACACCATTCAATGGTTTTTCGGTGAACGTTTCTCCGCCGTTTTCCGAAACATAAAAATCATATTTCGTAAAAAGATAAATTTTATCGGGGTTGGTTCGGGAAATTTTATAATCCCTTATTTCCTCGGGAAATCTATACAATTCGGTAAAACTTTCGCCGTCATCGGTGGTTTTCCAAAGAGCATATCTATCTCTGTTATCGGACTGAATAAAAGACATAGCATATCTAGGATCGTTTTCCATACCAGAGCCAAAACGCTTACTTTCTATCGGATATTTATCATAATTAAAATTAGGAAAAACCTCTTGGAATGTATCGGGAAGAACAACATTTGGAGCATCGCTGAATGCTACTTTTCTCGGATTACTAAGGAAAACATATCCCGTTGGTTCTTCCGCACCATCTACTGCTACGGAGAAATTGCCATAGAAATCGGTTTGTACCATATCTCCGTTGTGCCATCTTCCGCCCGCCATTACATCCTCGTTCCAACCTTGGTCGAAGCCCCAAAAATCGGAAGCGTAAATGCCGTTTTGCAACACCTCATTACTATTTCGGAAAAAATCGGTTGAGAAATTAATTCCTCCATCGGTCGTCATCCAAGTTTCCGAACCTACATTTTTTAATGATTGTATATCCACGTGCAAATTCATTTCGCCACAATAGCCGCCAAGGTTTCGCCCTGTAACGCCACCATCTTCCGAAGCATAAATATCGGTAAGTCCGTAGATGATGTGTTCGGGATTGTCGTTGGAAGGAATAATTGCCATATCGTAATAGCCTTGTCCGCCCCTTACCTCATCTTGATTTCCCATAGCTTGACACTTAAAATATCCTCTATTAACCGTCCAAGTTTTTCCGAAATCCGTACTTTTTATAATGCGGGGTTCCCCTGCTAAATGCTGATTGGCGGGTCTGGTTGCCGTGGTTACCAAAGCATAAATATACGCTCCGCCATTTGCAGTAGAAAGCCCAAGTCTTCCTGCAATGGCATTGTCTAAACCAAAAGGACTGAAAGTAAAGTTTTTACCGCTATCTTCGGAACGATAAATTCCTTTGATGTAAGTTCCTTCTTTCAACAAAACATAAAGTTCGTTGCTTTTTACAGGATTAAATTTCAAATCCATCGCCCGATGATTAGTTCCATTAATTTTCTTAATGAAAGTTTGTCCGCTGTTTTCAGAATGGTACAATCCACGCATCGTAGCGACCCAAATTTTGTTGCTATCATTCGGGTCTATTTCTATGGCATCAATACGAACAGAAACGGGTAATTTATCCAATTTTGTCCAAGAATTTCCACCGTCTTTGGTTTCCCAAAGGAAATATTGCGAACCTACAATCACACGGTTTTCATCTTTCGGGTCTATCTTTACGGCAAGAATAGAACCTCCGAAATTATGACTAAAATCGCAAGGTTGCCAAGTTTTACCTTTGTCCAAAGATTTGAAAACCATACCTGTTTCCACACCACAATACAGTGTATTTGAGTTGGTCTCCGCCACATCTAATCGGAAGACGTTCACTTGGTTGGGCGTAGCTTTTTTGTTCTTGTAATCGTAAGTGGAAAATGGTCCGATGGGTTGCCAAGTTCTTTTCTCCGAACTACCATTTTTCGCAGTATGAAGTTTTTGTTTATCGTTTTGGAAATCTACCGTTTTGGCGTATTGCTCTATGGTTGGCAACACGATATTTCCGTTTTTATTCACGAAAGGAGCGTTTGCACGATGCCATCTTCGGTAATAATTTACAATAGGTTTTGTGCCGTTTTTTTTGAATTTGGCATCGGGATTTTCTTCGAGGTATTGGGAAAAAAGTTTTTCCATTTCGAAGACATTCACGTTTTTATCTTTCAGTTGGAACATCCATTCGGGTGTGCCTTGTGGAAATTCATCATATACAAATGGTGTGAGTTGTTCTTGTGCCACAATCGGAGTCCCGAATGCTAAAAACAAAATAACCGCTGCTGAATTGAGTTTCATTTTTTTATAATTAAGGTTTAAAAATGTACATAAATCCCACATTAAAATGTTGGCTTATAAAATCGGTCGCCCCTACGGGGCTTTTTTGTTAATGCTTTTAATATTCTATTAACAGAGCGTTCCTACGGAACTTTTACTGATTATCCTTACTTCATTTTTTCTATTAACAGAGCATTCCTACGAAACTTTTACTAATTATTCT
>JAUNTR010000281.1 GCA_030538575.1 Cruoricaptor ignavus
GGATCGGTATAACTTCCACTCATAATCCCTGCAAGTTGAAGGAAATTAATCCTCATAAAATATTTGCCAACAATCACCATTATAATTAATGGAATAAACGTAATGGCACAACCGTAAAGCAAGAACAACCAACCATTATATTTTATAAAATTCTCGTAAAAACCTTCTCCTGCGTGTATTCCAACAGCCGCAAAAAATAGGCAAATTCCCAAATCTTTCATAAAATAAATTGCTCCTGTATTGATGTAGGAATGGATGAACGAGATTCCTCCGTATCTGGAAATCAGCAATGCAACAATCAGTGGACCAGCTGCAAAACCCAGTTTCAACGGAATTGGTAATCCTGGAATCATCAGCGGAATTGAACCTAAAATAATCCCTAAAAGCAAACCGCCAAACAATGATAAGAAATCGGGTTCTATCAGTTTTTTCTCTTGGTTTCCGATGATTTTTTCGGCTTCCATAATGCCTTCTTCCGAACCGATGACACGCAAAATATCACCGTAAAATAATTCCAAAGATGGGCGTGGAATCATCTCTTTGCCCGCACGGAATACTCGGGTAACCTTCAAATCGTAAGTGTTGTACAAATCTAACTCCGAGAGTTTTTTGTGAGCAGCGGAAGGTTTTGTAACGAAAATATTTTTCTTCCGAATATCCGAAGCACTTTCTATAAAAAGGTCGGTAGATGGTCGTCCTACTTTTTTTATAAAGTCGTCTAAATCAGCTTCTTTGCCCACAATCATCAGAACATCTCTGTCGTGCAAATGGGTGTCCAAAGTTGGTGAAAATACAGCTGTTTCTCCACTATGTTTTAGTCGGGTTACTACGATTTCGTGCCCTATGGTTTTTACAACGTGATGTATTGTTTGATTGAAAAACTCAGGATTTATCACTCTCATTTTTTTATGAATAAGTGGTTCTTCCCGATTAGTTTTCATCAAACGGAATTTTCGCATTTCTCGGGTGGAATCTATTCTCATTAAAATTTTAGAAAGAATAATAGTCCCGATAATTCCAAATACGCCCAAAGGATAGGTAATAGCGTAGCCAATCGCAGGGTCATCAAATACCTTTTCGGGCATTGTGTATTTCAGTTCTTCCAAAGTATTTTTGGCGGCTCCCAATCCTGGTGTGTTGGTTACAGAACCACTCATTATTCCGACAAGGTTTTCAATGCTTAATCCTGTGAATTTGAATAAGATAAAAGTAATTACGCCACCCAAAAGCACAGCGGAAACTGCGAGGATATTAAACCTTAATCCATCATTTTTAAAGGATGAAAAAAACGACGGACCGACTTGCAAGCCAATGCCATAAACGAATAAGATTAATCCAAAATCTCGGATAAAATCTAAAATACCTTCTTCTATCCTATATCCCCAATGCCCGAGCAGAAGCCCTGTGAATATAACGGCGGATACTCCGAAAGTGATTTTTCCCATTTTTAATCTGCCTAAAAAAATCCCTGTTCCTATCGCAAACATTATAGAGATTAGCGATTGTGTAACATTGGGATTTTCTACAGGTAATAGCAACGTTTGTAACCAGTCGAACATTTTATGGTTTTATTTAAAAATTTAACGATGCAAAATTAAGGCTTTATCTACTTTTTGTAGATTAATTTAAAATGAATTTTGTCAGTATTCCAAATTCCAGACCTTCAAGGTTTAATAAACTTTTTAACCTCTTTAACCATTTAACTACTAAACCACTCATCAATCGATAAAATCTACTTTTCTTATCACTTCCAAAGTTCGGTCGATTTCTTGTTCTTTTATCGCATCGGAAATAAACCACGTTTCGTAGCCGCTTGGCGGAAGATAAATGCCGTTGGCAAGCAACTGATGGAAGAAAGAATTAAAAGTTGCGTGATTAGCATTAGCAGCGTCATCAAAATCCTTAACCGATTCTGTGCCAAAGAAAACCGACATCATAGAGCCTTTTCTATTGATGAGGTGTTGTACGCCTTTTTCGTTTAAGATATTTTTTATTTCAATATCTAAGGTTTCGGTAGTTTTATTTATTCTGTCGTAGAACAAGCCATCTCGTTTTATAATTCCCAAAGTTGTAAGTCCAGCCCTCATTGCTAATGGATTTCCGCTGAGTGTTCCCGCTTGGTAAACTGCACCTTTTGGGGCAAGGCAATCCATAATTTCATTTCGTCCTGCAAAAGCTCCCACGGGCATTCCTCCACCGATTACTTTACCAAAAGTTACTAAATCCGCTTGAACGTCAAAGGTTTCCTGTGCTCCACCAAATGCCAAACGGAAACCTGTCATTACTTCATCAAAAATTAAAAGCGAACCATTTTCTGTACAAATTTTTCTTAAGTTTTGAAGGAAATCATTTTCGGGAAGTACGCATCCCATATTTCCTGCCACAGGTTCTATAATTACAGCAGCGATTTCGTTGGGATTATTTTGGAAAAGTTGTTGTACTTGCTCGTAATCATTGTATTTTGCGAGTAGCGTGTCTTTTGCCGTACCTTGCGTAACGCCTGGTGAATTGGGATTTCCGAAAGTTGCTGCACCGCTTCCTGCTTTTATAAGAAAGGAATCGGAATGACCGTGATAGCATCCTTCAAATTTTATAATTTTATCTCGTCCCGTAAATCCTCTTGCCAATCTTATGGCACTCATACAAGCTTCTGTACCAGAAGAAACCATACGGATTTGGTCGATATTTGGAACGTTTTCTACGATTAATTTTGCGATTTCGGTTTCCAATTCAGTTGGTGTTCCGAAGGAGAAACCTTTCTCTGCTTGTTCCGTTATGGCTTGCAAAACTTCGGGATGTGTGTGTCCTACGATGGCTGGTCCCCAAGAGTTGATATAGTCGATATATTTTCTATCATCGGCATCGGTAAGGTAAGCACCTTTTGCAGATTTCATAAAAATAGGAATGCCTCCTACAGATTTAAAAGCTCTTACAGGGGAATTTACACCACCTGGAATGTATTTTTGTGCTTCGCTGAATAATGCGGAACTTCTTTGGTATATCATAATAATT
>JAUNTR010000282.1 GCA_030538575.1 Cruoricaptor ignavus
ATAAATATGGTTATGTACTGAACAATCCGTTGATGTACAATGACCCGAGTGGGGAGTTTTTGCAATTCTTAGTTCCTATACTTATAAAAATGGCAGTTGGGGCAATATATGGAGCAGTAATAGGAGCAGGAGTTGGAGCTTTAGCATATTCTATAAAAGGTCTAGTTACAGGAAATTGGGGCTGGGGCGGATTTGGAAAGGCAATATTAGGAGGAGCAATAGCTGGTGCAATGTCTGGAGCACTTAATGGATTAGGAGCAAGTTTATTTAGTCCAAACAGTTTTTTCCTCAATAGCGGAACTTGGGATCTAATGTCTAATATGATTACAGGATTTATACAAGACGGTAAAATTGATTTAGCAAGTATTGGAGCGGCAGCAATCGGAGTATATGTTGGACAAAAGTTGCCAGGATGGAAAGGTGTAGGAGGAAAAGGCTTTGGCGGTTGGAGAATTGTTGCACAGTTCCTTAAAAAGCGGAATTACAGGTGCAATTTCTGGAGGCTTTAATTCTTTGTTTAGGGGAGGAAATGTTTGGGAAGGAATGAAGGGCGGTTTTGAAAACGGAGCCTATAATGGAGCAGGACAAGCGGCATTTATGATTGGGACTTTTGGGGCAACATATAAACCAACAGACGACCAATTGAAATATGTAAAGGAAATGTCCGCAGGAACAAGAGTTTCATATGAAGGTGTGAAATGGCGAAGCGGAGGATTATATCAATTGGCTCAACCTTATTTGGCAAGATTATTTGACCCAAATGGTAAAGGTCATTCTATTAGCGAATATAGAAGAGAAGTTACTTGGGGTAATAACGTTGCTACTTTTGGTGCTTCTGGAAGTTATACTAGCAGTGAAACTTTTGGACACGAGTTTGGTCACATTTATCAAGTTCAGAAACAAGGTTGGGCGAATATGCAATCTCGTGGAATTTGGGAACAAATTTTCATGAAAGAAAACCCATATACGACTCCGGGAACAAATGAGTATGGAGCAGAAGAAATTTATCAACATTTTAGATTTAGAAAACTATATGGATTTTAAAAACAAATCATTAATTATTTTATTTTTATTTATCGTTATAAGCTGTGTATCAAATCATTTTGACGAATATAAACCGTATGACAATTTAAAAATTGATAAAAATTATTATGAGATTATTGAACCTAATAATCAAAGAAATTTTGTAAAAATTGGTACTCATACTATTTTTAATAGACAAAATAGTTATTATATATATATTGCTTTTAAAAATAAATTGTCGAGTAATATTGATGTTAAATCATTAAATTATGGGAAAATTGAGAAATCTCCTGAAGATGAGACCGTTTATTTAAAAAAAATAAATGCTAATAATTTACAAACAGATACTATTTATCTAAAATTTCCAAACAAAATATACAAGTTTTATAACAATTAAGAAGAGAAGTAACTTGGGGAAATAACGTAGCAGTAGCAATGGTTTGGGGAGATGAAAGCCCTGATGTTTACGGGCATGAGTTTGGGCACATTATTCAAACAAATAATCAAGGATGGGCTTGGAAACAATCAAGAGGCATTTGGGAGCTGCTATTGGAGCTACAATGTATATAGGCAAAGGCTTGTTCACAAACAGCTGGAGCTTTAGCGGATTTACCAAATCTGTACTTTTAGGAGCCGTATCAGGTTTTTTTACTGGCGGATTAGCTAGTTTATTTAGTGCCACAAGCTTTTTCGCGACCATCGGAGTCGGAGTATTAACTGGTGGTACTGGTGGTGGAATTGATGCCATAATTAATGGCACTGATTTCTTCAATGGCTTATTGAGGGGTGCAGTTTTTGGCGGAGTTGTAGCTGGGATTTCTTATACTGTTAATTACTTATTGACAAATTCAAAAGCATCGTATATGGAAGCATCTAATGAAAACACCTTGGAAGCAGGCAATCCCACACCAGTCGGTAAGAGATCATATGCTAGGGAATTATATAAGTCTCAATTTGAACAACAATCAGGTATTTCTTCAAATGATATATATAATAGAGCAAACCCAGGTGGTACTATGGGAAAAGATGGTTTTATTCATACAAAAATTGATGGCGAAGATGTTACTGCGTTTGGGGTTACTAAAACAGGTAAAGACTTCATTACAGGTAAAATTAAATCGAAAATATATCTCGCTCATAATGCATTTAGTAGCAGAGAACAACTTGCTTACGTAATGCAGCATGAATTAAACCATGTCAGAATTGACTGGTCATCATTTTCTGGAGCAGCAGGGACAAAGATTTCATTTAAAAATGATGATGCTGGTTATCTATATCATAAAAATTTGAATAACATTGGTCATTATTATATTGAAGAAAGTGGAACTAATTTCTTGATAAATAATGGTTGGAATAACATGATTAAGCATATTCCTGAGCGAGTTTGGAATCATATTTGGTATAGAGATCTTAATAATGGGATTAGAAAATTACTCGAAGGAACATACAAAGCAATAAAGATAAACTTTTGAAAACGATGAAATCTATAAAAATAATATTTAGTATAATTATAATCTTGTTTTCATTAACATCGTGTAAAACTGACGAGTATGAGATAATGAATAATTTTGCAGTTTCAAATAATATAACTGTAACAAATCTCCAAAAAGAGGCGTTTTGTTTCAATAATCTCTTTTTGACAGATTTGGAGAAAAAAAGCTTAGATATAACAATCATTAAGAATAATTATCATGAAAATCTTAATATAAGAAAAATTAATTTTAATAAAAATGACATAAATAACTCTATTAAATCTAAAATTTCTTTTCCACTTTTTAGTAATGATAAAAGATTTGTTTATATTGTAATTCAGACATATGAAGCAAACAGTATTAATTTTTATCACACAGAAGTATTATACAAAATATCAGAAATTGAAGGAAAATGGATTATTGTAGACAGTTATAAAACCATAACTCAAAACTAATTTTGGTAATGTTCCACAAATATTACTTTTCTCTATTCATCAATTAAAAAAATGT
>JAUNTR010000014.1:0-5169 GCA_030538575.1 Cruoricaptor ignavus
ACTTATGTTCCGATGATGAGTTCTTTGTTTTTATCTAAAAAAATAACGGATAAAAAAACAATCTCGGATAAGATGATACAAAAGTTGGAAACCCTTTACGATTCCACACTTAGCCGAGTTCTCAAAATCCCAAATCTCGTATTTTTTGCAGTTGTGGGCTTGTTTATTTTTGCAACGATAATAATGACCAGATTGGGCGGAGAATTTATTCCCGACTTACCCGAAGGCGATTTCGCAGTAGATACCAGAGTTTTGCCAGGCAGTAATCTGAAAACTTCTACGGATGCTGTTCTTCAAGCCCAAAATATTTTATTAAAGAAATTTCCCGAAGTGGAAAAAATCGTGGGCAAAACAGGAAGTAGCGAAATCCCAACCGACCCGATGCCGATAGATGCAAGTGATATGATGATTATCCTGAAACCAAGAAAAGAATGGACTTCCGCAAAAACCTACGACGAATTGGCAGAAAAAATGTCCAACGAATTGAAACGAAATATGATTGGCGTTACATTCTCTTTTCAATATCCTGTATCGATGAGGTTTAATGAATTGATGACCGGTGCAAGACAAGATGTGGTTTGCAAAATCTTTGGTGAGAATTTGGATACGCTGAAAGTATATGCCGAAAAATTAGGCGATATTTCTAAAACGATAGATGGTGCTCACAACATTTATGTAGAGCCTATTTCGGGAATGCCACAAATTGTAATTTCCTATAACCGAGCCAATTTATCCCAATACGGATTGAATGTGGATGAGGTAAATAATATCGTAAACACCGCTTTTGCAGGACAAGTAACAGGTGCGGTTTATGAGGGCGAAAAGAAATTTGATTTAGTGGTAAGACTTGCCAACGAAAAAAGAAAAAATATAGAAGATGTCAGTCGGTTATTAGTTCCAACTCCAACAGGCACGGAAATTCCCCTGAGCGAAATTGCTACAGTAGAACTGAAAGAAAGCATCAACCAAATACAAAGAGAAAATGCGATGCGTAGGATTATTGTAGGTTTCAATGTAAAAGGTCGGGATATAGAATCCACCGTTACCGATTTGCAAAACAAAGTAGATAAAGAACTGAAACTCCCCGCAGGATATTCGGTGAAATACGGCGGAACATTTCAAAACTTACAAGAAGCCAAAGACCGATTGGGAATTGCTGTGCCAGTCAGTTTACTTTTAATTTTATTAATGCTTTACTTTGCCTTCAATTCCGTGAAATACGGTTTGCTTATTTTCTCTGCCGTGCCTTTATCCGCCATTGGTGGGATACTTTCGCTTTGGCTTCGAGATATGAATTTTAGCATTTCCGCAGGTGTTGGATTCATTGCATTATTCGGTGTTGCAGTGCTGAACGGGATAGTGTTGGTTGCAGAATTTAACCGACAAAAACTAATTTGCCCCGACCTGAATACCGCAGTAAAAGAAGCAGGAAAAACCAGATTGCGACCTATCCTTATGACGGCATTTGTGGCATCTCTCGGTTTTTTACCAATGGCAACCAGCACAGGCGAAGGGGCAGAAGTGCAAAAACCTTTGGCAACCGTAGTTATCGGCGGTTTATTGTTGGCAACTTATCTCACATTGTATCTTTTGCCGATTATGTACATTTGGTTTGAAACCCATTTTCCCAACAAACGAAAACAACCACAAAACGAGGAAGTTATCACAATTGAGGAATAATGAAATCGCAAAAACTTTAATTATAAAAAAATGAAAAATAATATCATTATAACATTGGTGCTTTTGTCCTCTTTTATGGCAAAATCGCAAACGCCCATATCTTTGGACGAGGCTTATGATAAAGCTATAAAAAATAATTTGAACCTGAAAAACGGACAACTGAAAATAGATTTCCAAGAGAAGAATAAACGCTCCTACGCTGTGGTAGAACCTTTATCGGTAAGTGGCGAGATTGGGCAAATCAATTCGGTTTATGTGGATAATGCATTTTCGGTATCGCAAACGCTGAGGCTTCCGAACTTTTATAAAAATCAGAAAAAAGTTTTGATGGAGGAATGGAAGAACGCTACTCTTGGTTTACAGTTCCAAAAGTGGCAACTGAAAAAAGAACTGCAATTGCTCTACAACGAATTGGTTTTTATGGATGAAAAAGCGACTTTGCTACAAAAAGCGGAAAACATCTATTCCCAATATTACGACAGAGCAAAACTAAGATTGAATAAAGGCGAAAGCAATATTTTGGAAAAAACAACAGCGGAAAATCTGCGAGCCCAAGCAAAAATTCAGTTGGCGAATTTGCAGAAAGATAAAGAGGTTGTGCTTCATCAGTTCAATTTTTTAATTAATGATGAAGATTTTTATACCAACAAAAAAACCGATGGAAATTTCGATTTTTATCAATTGCAATTATCTTACAATCCTCAGGAAAACATCAATAATATCAGTTTGAAACCTTTGGAACAACAAATAATTATTGAGAAAACGCGGGTTTCGGCGGAGAAAAATAAATTGTTGCCAAGTTTTACAGTTGGTGTTACATCGGGCACTCAGCACGGGATTGGGGCAGATGATAAATTCTATAATCGGAGTAAAAGATTCCAAACAGCAACGGTGGGCATTGGTTTACCGATTTTTAATTCTGCACAAAAATCCGTTATCGAAGCACAGAAAATTAATGAATTAATTGCTGAAAACAATTACAAATTAGGGGTTAGAAATTTGGAAAATCAGTCTAAAAAATGGTTCGCAGAATATGAAAAACTAAAACAAGAAACCGATTATTACAAAGCCGAAGGACAACAAAATGCGACCACAATCATAAATACAGCGAATAGATTGTACAGCGAGGGCGAAATTAATTATTTGGAATGGTCTATCCTTGTTAATCAAAGTTTGGATTTGGAAAACCGACGGATAGATGCCCAAAAACTTTTGAATGATAAAATAATAGAACTCAATAACTTAAATCAATAAAAAATGAAATATATAATCGTTGGCTTATTCTCTTTCTTGGTTTTATCTTGCTCTAAGAAAGAAGAAATCGCACCAGTAGAATATAAAATAGACGAGTCGGGAATGCAAATTACCCTCACCGATTTGCAAGTGAAAAATAGTGGTATTGCTTCTTTGCAATTGGAGGAAAAAAATATTGCCCAAAAAATTCTGCTTTCGGGGAATATAGAAGTTCCTCCACAGGCTATGGCAAGCGTATCTTCGCCAACGGGCGGTTATGTGCGTGTTTCCCGATTTATGCCAGGGAATTATGTTGCGAAAGGGCAAACGCTTGCGGTTTTAGAAGACCCGCAGATTGTGCAATTGCAACAGGATTATCTCCTCGCAAAATCCAATTTGGGATATGCACAAAAAGATTACAACAGACAAAAAGAGCTGAACCAATCCAAAGCCAGCTCGGATAAAACCACGCAACTCGCACAAACCGAAGCCCAAAACCAAAATATTATGGTGGCAAGTTTGGCGGCAAAATTGCGAACAGTTGGCATTAATCCCGATAAAATTAGTGTGAATAATATCCAAAGAACTATCCCTGTTGTTTCGCCAATTTCGGGATATATTTCTGCGGTAAATGTGAATATCGGACAATACGTTTCGCCAACCGAAAAACTTTTTGAAATTATAAATACCACAGATAACTATTTGGTTTTAAAGGTTTTTGAAAAAGATTTGAACAAAATATCTGTTGGGCAAATGGTTTATGCTTTCACGAACCAAAATCATACAAAAAAATATCCTGCAAAAATAACTTTAATAGGAAAAGATTTCGCCGAAGACAGAAGCGTAATGGTGTATTCCAAATTTGCTGATAATCGTGAAAAACTTATTCCTGGGACTTTTATGAATGCCGAGATAGAAACCAATGCAGAAACAGGTTTGGCAATTCCCGATGATGCTGTGGTAACTTGGGAAAACCAACAATTTGTATTTGTAGAAGTCGCTCCACATTCTTACAAAATGACTTCTGTGGAAATAGGAAATTCGGAAAATGGTTATACCGAAATTAGAGATTTTGAAAACCGATTAGCAACCAAAAAAATCGTAATAAGCGGTGCATATCATTTGCTAATGGCTCTGAAAAACTTGGAAGAATAGAAAGTTTTCAGATAGATTTTTCATAAAAAATTAAAATAAAATTAACAATTTGTTAAACCTTGATTGTGAGTGTTTTGTATATTTTTGTGCGTAATTTGTGATTAAAGAAATGATAATGCTTAAACGAATTATTTTTTTTAAATTTATTAAAGTTTATTAATTTGGCATAGTTTTAGTATGTACGCAAGTATTCACTTATTAACATTTTAATATTATTTCTCGGGTAGAAATATGCAATTAAAAAACACTTATGATGAGAACAGATTTACTGTTTTTCTAAAAAAGATTGGGCAATTTTGCTCAATCTTTTTTCTTTAATAAATCGCCAACCAAATACAGCGAAGTTTCAAAATTATTGGTAAACAAAGCACCTGTTCCCAAACCTTGTGGCATAGGATTTTTTTTGGTGTAAGTGTATTGTGCAATCGCATTCAGTCCGATATTGCTTTCGAGTGCAGAGGTTATCCACCAACCGATATTCAGTTTTTCGGCAATCGCAATCCACTCATCACAACCTGAAATTCCGCCAACCAAAGATGGTTTTAGGATGATGTATTGCGGTTTTATTTTTTCGAGCAAAATTTGTTTTTCTTCGCTTTTTACGATTCCAATCAGTTCTTCGTCCAAAGCAATTGGTGTTGGCGTTTCGGTGCAGAGCTTCGCCATTTCTCCTGTATTTCCTGCTTTTATAGGCTGTTCTATGGAATGGATTTGCAATTCTGCCAGTTCCTGTAAAACCGTTTTAGCTTTGTTGTAATCGAAAGCTCCATTGGCATCTACCCGAAGTTCCAGCTTTTCTTTTGGGAACAATTGTCTCAGTTGTTTTAGGATTTCTTTTTCGGAATCCCAATCTACGCCGATTTTCAGTTTTATACAATCGAAGCCAAGATGAAGTTTTTCCTCGATTTGTTGTTGCATAAAATCGGGCGTTCCCATCCAAATAAGTCCGTTTATTTTTATGCTGTCTTTTCCGTTGGTAAATTCGCTGGGGAAATAGATGTCGTTCCCGTATTTTAGGTTTAGTATCGCTTGTTCATAGCCAAACCAAATCGATGGGAAATGCAACAATTTTTCCTTTAAAAAAGAATAATCTTCATTAAT